>CAYFVX010000086.1:0-9831 GCA_964346425.1 uncultured Chloroflexaceae bacterium
CGTGGTTGACTTCCATGTCCGTCGCAGGGTCGCTGCCAACATTGGACACCTTCACGCTATACTTGACCGTGCTGCCAGTCTCAACCACCGTCTCGTTGGCATCCACATCCACCACCAGCGCAGCGTTGATTTCGCCGGCCTCCGGTGCAACCCCAAACTCGACCAGTTTATACTTGTTCTTTTTCACATCAACTTCAACTTCAGGCGGTGTGGTCATATACCAGCCTTCAGGTGCCGTATGCTTGAGCACATACTCCGCAGGGGCAACGTGTTCAAATACGGCAGAGCCATTCTCATCCGTTTCCTTCCCAGTCATACCATTGACACTGGGCGTAATCTTGATGTGTGATCCTTCAATCAACGACTCTTCGGCATCACGCTCACCATTGCCATTCTCATCGTAGAAGCTGATAGCCTGGATAACCGACATCTGGACAAAGCCGATATTGACCAGTGTACTGCCTTCCGCACCCAGTTCAGCGGTAGCAGGTTTTTCTGTCGTCTGGTACCAACCATTCTTGCTGGCATTGATGGTATAGCTGCCCAGTTGCACATTCTTAAAGGTTTTGTTCCCTGTGTCATCTGTTTTCCCGTTACCCACACCCGGCACGTTCACCGAGACATTCCCCAGGTTTACTTCACCATCATCCTGCACCCCATTCATATTGTTGTCGCTGAAGGTATGCACAACCAGTTCGCCACCATCACGCCAGTTGGCGGTGGCCTTTGTCTGCACTTCAACGTCATCCATCTCTTTCGCTAGCACCATCACCTGCTGGTCTTCTGCACCGGGCATCGGAATAAAGCGGGTCCCAATCGGCAGATGCATCTGTGCAGACACATCAATATCTGCCATACCCGCCTGGCTTGCGGTGATAGTGAAGACCGCCTCGCCATTCTCATCCGTCGTCACCGTCTGCACCGATGGCGCACCAAAGTCGGTTTCAATCGTGACTTCCTTGTTGGCGACTGGCGTCTCGCCCTGCATCGCCACAACGGTGAAGGTCTGGGAAGCATTCGCTTCTGCAAACACCACACTGGACACGGCCGGGGTGATTTCCAGCTTCGCAGCACCTTGATCTCCCTCCGGGAAGGTGCAGACTTCATCTTCTGGGAATTGAGCGTTGACCGCATCAATCACCGATTGGGTATCTTTCTTGATGTCATTCGGGCTGGTTATATTATAGTCATCAGCAAGATACCAGACCGCAGATTGCACCGCCGAGATATATTCCTTGAAACTGTCAAATTCGAATGGATAGTCATACCCGTTTATCTGGTTGAATGTGACCGGATAGTTGTTGAGCACCCAGGTTATCTCGCAGGAACGAGTACCGCTCGGATCAACCATAAATCGCTTGTTCTTGCTGATACCCGTATGAATATCCGTACACAGGGCGGGTTCATAGCGCGAGCCATCGTCAGGCATACGCAGTTCAAACACAACCGTATACGCTGTCTTTTTGCCACTCGGAAGTTTCCCTTTGGTTTTATTGATGTGTTTCCAATCGTTCACTTTCCCAGTCGGCTCAATCATTGAGAGCGCGGCATCATCCCCTTCTGGCGTCTCCTGCAACTCTCCCACTTCCTCATCCGACATGGTCGGCCCTTCCGCAGCAGCAGGCATTGCTCCCACGGATAACACAAAACTGCCAATAATAATTGCACTTATCCAGAACCTGAAGAGGTTGCTGGTCCGACGTATTGTTTGTTTAATTTTTCTTCCCATTGCACTCATTACATTTCCTCCTGACGAACCTTCTTTTTGTATCGCTACTATCGCTATCAGAGAGCCAACCTGGGAACCTGTTTCTTTTCTCTGCACCATTCAGATGGGGACAATAAAAACAACAACAATGAGCAACAAAATAATAATGCGAATGATTGCCAGAAAAGCAAAGTGCTCCCAAACCTACAATTCCCCATAGGTATAAGGAATCCTGTATAAGAAGTGTACGATACAGAAGGGGTATATGAAACCTGCCAGGGGGAATAGATATCCCTATGCCATGTGGCATATTTTGCTACGAAGGGACTACGTAAGGCATAGGAGTAGAGAGTGGAGAATGGAGAGTGGAGAGTGGAGATTGGGGAGTGGGGAGTGGAGAGATCAATGGGTGTCACCTGTGGGTGCGTGAGGGAACCAGGTTCCCTCACACTCCCCTTTGGCGTGGGGTGTTTGCGTTTTTCGACGAAGTCGAAAAACGCAAACACCCCACCAGAATGGGCTGGCACGCTCTTGCGTGCATTTTTTGCCTTGCGCAAGCAGAGCATACCGCAGGTGACACCTGTTGAGGAGTGGAGAGTGGAGAGTGGAGAGTGGACAAGGCATCAGAAGAGAATTATCCGAAACATCTCTTTGCGCGGACCTTTGCGCGGACCTTTGCGTCCTTTGCGTTCTTTGCGGTTATTCGACCTGTTTACCCCAATCTGGGACTACCCACACCACCACCGCTAGCACGACGCCCAGCACGCACAACCCCAGGCCCAACGGAACATCCCACGGGCGATAGCGGAAACGCACGATATGCTCGCCCGGCGGTAGCGACACCGACAGCCAGCGCTGGTCACGCAATGCGAGGGTCTCGCCATCAACCATCGCCTGCCAGCCCGTCCAGTTATTCTCCTTGACTGTCAATATACCCTGCTGCCGGATGCTGCACGCCACATCAATATGCCCCCCCTTGCCCCGTGCCAGACAGACCGTCGCTGAGCCATCCGCGTGCTGCACACGGGCAAATTCCCTGGCAGGTGTCCCCGCATAGAGCGCAAACCCCGCCACCATATCCTGCTGAGTCATATCCCGTGGCGGCGGCTGGTCAGGCTGATTCACCCACAACAGCGGCTCCGGGTCCATCCGCCCGCGCCACTCCCACGGACGGATGCCATTGCCCACCTTCAGCCCCTGCCGCACCGCCGGCTCCACAAACCGAAACTGACCATGCGGCGTATTGACCCACTGCATCTCCGAGGTGCGCAACGCCTCCAGCACCGGCGCAACATCCGGGTACATCTCGCGCACCGTTATCCAATTGCTCGTAAACAGCCAGCCCGCCCGCAAGGAGAACACCAGCGGGATAAGCAGCAACCAGCGCACATCCAGCGCAAACCGGCCATTCCAGGCAGGCCGTTGCAACAGTTTATCCAGCCCGATAGCCGCAATGCCAAGCAAGGGTGGCACCGCCAGTCCCGCAATCACCGGGTAATAGCGCATGCTGCGCAACGAAGTCGTCACGCGCTCCGGGGTAGCACGCGCCAGAGCTTCCAACGGTCCATCACTGGCAATCCAGAGCGTAATCACCGCCGTCGCCAGCAGATAGAGACTCAGCCAGCGTTCGGACACACTCCGCGCCCCGCGCAATGCCCAGAACACAAAGAACAGCGGAATCCAGCCAACAAAGTTGATATACAGCCAGGGGTGAATATGCTTGTGCAACGCGGGGGAATGCTCATAAAAGAAGGCCACATCATTGACCACCAGATTCAACACCACATACGTCAACGGCTGCCCCTGCAATTCCGCCACCGTATGCTTGCCAAACTGCGGCAAGAAATGCACAAACGGCACCAGGAACGGTGCCGCCAGCAACAACGCAATCACCACCGCCAGCAGATACCGCCGCCCGATACGCGCAATCTGTTGCCCATTGTGTGGCAACAACAGCAACACGGCCGGCGCGGTTGCCAACAACCCCACCTGCAGATAGCCCTGCCCGGCCAGAGCCGCCAGAGCCAGCGTCACGCCGAGCAACACTGCACTGCGTCGGCTCCCTGTGCGGCTCACCATGATGAGCGGGGGCAATACCAGCGCACAGGAAGCCGTCGAGAGCACCAGCCCAAACGTCCCTAACTCCATCCGCCCGGCCAGATGCCCGGCCACCACCGCCATCCCGGCACTCCAGAGCCGCGCAACCCGCCCGACATTGAGCACAGATGCCAGCCACCATTGCGCAAAGCCGCCGAGCAAAAACGCGCCCACCAGTGCCAGCTTCGTCCCATTGCGCACGCCCCAGATGGTATTCGTCACCGCCACCAGCGGATGCAACATCGAACCATACATATCCACACTGGCCGGCGCACCACCGCGCACCCCATCATTCCACCACGCACACCAGCCACACGTATCCATTCGCGTCCAGAGATGGTGCGATTGGATAGCCGCGAGATATTCCTCACCCGCTGGAATAACCATCGGGTCCATATTCAGATAGGGTTGCGTCACGAAGAGGGTCCAGCCAGTCAGCACGACCAGTTCAAACATCGTCAGCAACCAGACAGGAAGCGGTATTCTGGGGGAAGCGGATGGTTCTTGCCCCTGCCCCTGCCGCCAGGAACGCACCAGCAACACGAGGCTCACCAGCAAAAGCACCAGCGCAACCAGCAACACACCGGTGACCCACGGACCAGTCGGCACACCGAGCAAAAAGGCCACATTCGCCAGTGCGGGCAGCGCAAACGCGCCGGCGGCCGTACCAAACGCCCACTGCTTCAACGTGTTGTCCGAGAACCGCCACGCCTGAAATACCGCCAGCACGACAAACACCAGCCAGACAAGAGTACGCAGCAACAAAGGATTCATCGTCGCACCCGTCGTTCACCACGCACCCATATAACCAGTGCAAGCACCATACCAAACAGGCACAACCCTGCCCCCACCGCCGCATCCCACGGACGATAGCGCAACTGGATCGTATGCGTACCGGCCGGTACATCCATCGTCAACCAGTCTGTGCGGGGTTGCAGCTCGACCGCCTGCCCATCAATCGTTGCCTGCCACCCGGACCACATATTCTCGCGCACCGTCAACGTACCGGCCTGTGGCAGATCGCACTGCACATCAATATCCCCCCCAATACCCTGCGCCGTGCAAACCGTGCGTTCGCCATCGGCATGCGTCACCGCCGCATACTCCCGTCCAGGCGGAGCCACATAGAGAGGAATACGCTGCTCGTCCACCTGCACCACTCCCTGCTCAACCATCTCCTCTGGTTGCTCAAACGGATTGGCTTCCAGCACAGGCGGCGGTATCGGGCGGTTCTCCCAATGCCAGGGGCGGATACTCTCCGCAAACTTGATACCCATACCAACGCCCGGCTCGGAATAGATATGGTCCCAGGGCGGACGAACCCACTGCTCATCCGGCGTGCGCAATGCCTCAAGCACCGGATACACCTGCGGCGGCAACGGCTCAACATCAATCCACTCCCGCGCCAGCGACCACCCCTGCTGCAATGCAAACACCAGTGGGATAACCAGCAACCAGCGCGTATCGAGCGCAAACAGCGGCCTGCGCGGACGTTTCCACGAGCGAATGCGTAGCGAGAATGGTTTCCTGGCCCGTACCAGCTTATCCAGCCCGATAGCCGCCAGTCCCAGCAAGGGCGGAACGACCATACCAGCAATTAACGGATAAAACCGCACTCCCGCAAGCCGCTCGCTTATTTCCGGGGAAGTCAGCACCTCAATCAACTTGAGCGCGTGTTCGCTTGCCAGAAAGAGCGTGAGCAATGCAACCGTCGCCAGATAGGGCAGCGCACGCCGTTCGCGCAGATTTCGCCCGCCGCCCCGCAATGCCCACAGTGCCAGCAACAGCGGTACCCAGCCAATATAAACGCTATACAGCCACGCATAGCGTAATTTGCCAAGTGCTTCTATCTCCGTTTCATAGAATTGCGGATCATTGACCACCAGATTAAACCAGACAAAAGGGAAGGGTTGACCACCGCGGATATCCGTATGCTTGGAAAACTCCGACAGAAAATGCAGAAAGGGAAGCAAAAAGGGAGCCGCCAGCAAAAATGCCAGCAGAGCCGCCAGCAGTAACCGACCAGCAATACGTCTGCGCCGGCGGGTGCTCTTAGGCAACAACAGAATGATGACGGGCAGACTCAGTACCAGCCCGATTTGCAGATAGCCCTGGCCGGCCACCGCCGCCATCGCCAGCGTCACGCCAAGTACCACCGCCATACGAAGGCTACCGGTACGACTGACCACGAGCAACGGGGGCAACACCAGCGCACACGAAGCCGCCGAGACAATCAAACCTATCCCGCCCAGCCCCGGCATACGGCCAGCCAGATGACCAGCCACCACTACCATAGCCGCACTCCAGAGCCGCGCCGCCCGCCCCAGTCCAAGCACCGCTGCCAGCCACCACTGCGCCAATCCTGCCAGCGCAAATGAGCCGACCAGTACCAGTTTGCTGCCATTGCGCACGCCCATCGTCAGCGTACCGCCCGCACCCAGCGGGTGCAGCATACTGGTGAACGGGTTTGCCAGCGCAGGAGCACCCCCACCCATACTCTCATCCCAGGCACTACACCAGCCGCACAACTGCAACCGTGTCCAGAAATGGTATGAGGAAATATGGGTCAGGTATTCCCGTCCTTTCGGCACCAGCATCGTATCCATCGTCAAATAGGGACGCGTGACCAGCATAGCCCACAGCAGAACGAGAATAATCTCGCCCAGCAACCAGAACCGTTTCTTTATGCGCTGCATCCAGAAAGACGACATGAACAGAGACATTCCAGAAGCAGATGCCGCAGAAAAACGCATCAGCGGGGAGCGATGGCGCGAGGAACCATCACGTGTCGCAGCAGGAGCAATTGTCGGAGCAACATCGTCGCTCATCGGCTGACTCTTATTTACCATACCAAAAGTATACACAGTCACATTGCAATCGTCAACTGAGAGTATGCTATACTAACCGTGTCATCAAGAGATAATTTGGGGCATCAGGATATGGACCTGATGCCCCGTAGTAAGAACAGCAGGGAGGTAGTATGTCTATCGGAATAGCAGAAGTCAAAGGACGTGAAGTACTTGATTCACGCGGAAATCCGACCGTCGAAGTTGAAGTGACACTGGAAACCGGTGATGTTGCCCGTGCCATGGTGCCCAGTGGCGCGTCAACCGGGGCGCATGAAGCTGTTGAGCTGCGCGATGGCGACAAAAGCCGCTACGGAGGCAAAGGGGTACTGAAAGCGGTTGAAAACGTCAACAAAGAAATTGCCAGCGAACTCCTGGGCATGGATATTAACGACCAGGTTGCCATTGACCAGACACTCATCAAACTCGATGGAACCGCCAACAAAGGCAAGCTCGGTGCCAATGCCATCCTGGGTGCCTCACTTGCATGTGCCAAAGCGGGTGCCATCGTTGCGGAACTCCCGCTGTATCGTTACCTGGGCGGTGTCTATGCCCACGTTCTGCCCGTCCCTATGATGAACATTCTCAACGGCGGCAAGCACGCGCAGGACAGCACCGACTTCCAGGAATTCATGGTTATGCCGCTGGGTGCGCCCTCATTCCGCGAAGCCCTGCGCTGGTGTGCAGAAATCTACCAGTCGCTCAAAAAAGTGCTGCACGACCGCGGACACGGCACCAACGTGGGCGATGAAGGTGGCTTTGCCCCCAGCCTGAGCACCAACGAAGCCGCCCTGCAGGTCATCATGGAAGCCATCGAAAAAGCGGGCTACAAGCCAGGCAAGGAAGTTTATCTGGCAATGGACCCGGCCTGCACCGAAATCTACCAGGACGGCAAATATCACCTCGCCAAAGAAGGACGCTCGCTCACCAGTGCTGAAATGGTTGACTACTGGGCAAACATTGCCAGCAACTACCCGCTCATCTCCCTGGAAGATGGTCTGGCAGAAGATGACTGGGATGGCTGGAAACTGCTAGTTGAAAAGATTGGCGACCGGGTGCAACTGGTTGGCGACGACTTGCTCGTCACCAATGTGGAGCGTCTCAAACGGGGCATTGAAGAGAAAGCATCCAACAGCATTCTCATCAAACTCAACCAGATTGGGACATTGACCGAAACCATGAATGCCATCCGCACCGCGCAGGGTGCCCGCTGGACCGCGGTTGTTTCGCACCGCAGTGGTGAGACTGAAGACGTCACGATTGCCGACCTGGTCGTTGCCACCAATGCGGGGCAGATCAAGACCGGCGCACCAGCCCGCACAGACCGCGTCGCGAAATACAACCAGCTCCTGCGCATTGAAGAAGAGCTGGGCGAATCAGCCGTCTATGCCGGCAGAAATGCCTTTCAGGTAAACATCAGCTAACGATTTCCGTCACCACAAAAACGTACAGCACCAGACCAGGCTGTACGTTTTTGTGGCAAACCAGGGACATTATCGGCGGTCGTCGCTGTTTTTGGAAGTGTTCGGCGGTCGTCGGGCACTCAGGAGGAAAAAAGATGTCAATTAACTGGAACGAAAAATTTTCCCGCGAGGGGTTGACGTTTGATGACGTCCTACTGATACCCTCCAGGTCTGACGTCTTGCCCGAACAAATAGATGTAAGCACCTGGCTCACCAGGACGATACGTCTCAACATCCCCATCGTTGGCGCATCTATGGATACCGTCACCGAAAGCCGTATGGCTATTGCCCTGGCCCGCGAAGGAGGCATCGGCATTATCCATCGCAATATGTCCATCCAGATACAAAGCGAACAGGTGCGCAAAGTCAAACGCTCGGAGAGTGGCATGATCACCGATCCTATCACTCTCTCCTCGGATAAACTGGTAGGAGACGCCCTGGATATGATGGCGGAATACCACATCAGTGGCATTCCCATCACCACTCAAAGTGGCGATCTGGTCGGCATTATTACCAACCGCGACCTGCGCTTTGAAACTGACCGCACACGACCGGTGAACGAACTGATGACCAGCAAAAACCTGGTGACCGTCCCGGAAGCAACCACGCTGGAGCAGGCGAAAGAAATACTTCATCAACACCGTATCGAAAAGCTCCTCGTCGTAGATGACTATGGCAAACTCAGCGGTCTGATAACCGTCAAAGACATCATGAAGCAGATCAAACACCCGCACGCCAGCAAAGATAAACAGGGCCGCTTGCGCGTCGGGGCTGCCATCGGCGTCTCCGGTGACTATATGGAGCGTGCCGAAGCTCTTGTTGCAGCGGGTACTGATGTCCTGGTCATAGATACCGCACACGGGCATACCAAAAGCGTGCTGGATGCTGTCGTGCGCATTCGAGAGCTGCACAGCAACGTCCAACTCATCGTGGGCAATGTGTCCACTGTTGAAGGCACGCTTGCCTTGATAGAACGGGGGGTAGACGCCGTGAAAGTCGGGCAGGGGCCAGGCTCTATCTGCACCACCCGCGTCGTCACCGGTGCCGGTATGCCGCAGATAACCGCCATCTCCCAATGTGCGCACGCCGCCGAAGAATCGGGCATCCCCATCATCGCAGACGGCGGCATCCGCTACAGCGGCGACATTGCCAAAGCTCTGGCCGCCGGCGGACATACGGTCATGATAGGCTCTCTGCTGGCTGGCACCGAAGAAAGCCCCGGCGAAACCATTTTGTACGAAGGACGTTCCTACAAAACCTATCGTGGCATGGGCAGCATTGGCGCAATGCAGCAGGGCAGTAGCGACCGCTACTTTCAGAATAGAGAGAGCGGGAAACTTGTTGCCGAAGGCATCGAAGGCATGATACCCTACAAAGGTGCAGTCAGCGAAACCATTTTCCAGTTCGTTGGCGGGTTGCGAGCAGGCATGGGTTATGTCGGAGCCAGCAGCGTTGAAGAATTTCGCCGCGAAGCCCGACTGGTACGGATTACCATGTCGTCACTGATTGAAAGCCACCCGCATGATGTCAAGATTACCAAAGAAGCTCCCAATTATGAGCGACGCTGAATGTTGAAAAGAGGAACCTTGCATGGAAAATATAATGCAATACCTACGCGAAAATCCGACAAAGGCAGTGGCCGGTATTATCGGCGGCGTGTTTATCGTCATTATCCTTATCGTTGTGCTGGTCTCGCCCGGTGGAACATCCCCTACCC
>CAYFVX010000087.1:0-9793 GCA_964346425.1 uncultured Chloroflexaceae bacterium
CAACGTCAGCAAAACCCCCACCATCATCGGCAACTACCGCCTGGTGCGCGAATTTGAACCGCGCCAGGGCTACGACGAAAGCGAAGCGCAACACATCGCCATCGAAACGCGCCGTGCTCGCGTCAAACGCTACCACGCCACCGGCTACACCTCCAAAGCAGAACTCCAGGCCGCCATCCGCCGCTTCACGCGTGAAGTGCAGGCTCTGGAAACACTGGCAGGCAATCAGCATATCGTGCGCGTCTACGACTTCCACCCCGACCCCGACTCCGACGACACCTGCTGGCTCTTCCTGGAATGGATAGAAGGGCAGACCTTGCAGCGCATCCTGGAAGAACACCCCGCCGACACACCGTTGCCGCTGGCCGAACAACTACACATTCTGCGCACACTCACCAGCGCACTGGCCGCCTGCCACCGCAAAGGCATCCTGCACCGCAACCTGACACCCGCCAGTGTACTGCTCACCGACGACGGCACCGTCAAACTCGGCGACTTTGACCTGGCGCGAGTCCCCGGCATCGGCACCACCATCTCCGTCACCGGCAAGCCACTGCTCATCGGCAAATACGCCGCACCCGAAACACGCGACCCCTACATCCAACCCGACGAGCGCACCGACCTCTACGCACTGGGAGCCATCTGGTACGACATGGCCCTGAGCCGTCGCAGCGACAACGTCGTCCACATCAAAAAAATAGCCGACGCCCCGCTCCCCACCGACGCAAAAGACATCATGCACATGCTGCTCGCCCCCCAGCCCGACAAACGCCCTACCAGTGCGGGAGAGGTGGCGGAGTGGCTGGGCGTAGTGGGAGGTGGGGGGTGAGGGGTTGCAGTCTCAATGGGGTTCACCCAGGGGGGACACAGTCCCCTCGCAACCCTATTCTGGTGGGGTGTTTCGTTTTTCGACGAAGTCGAAAAACGCACAC
Organism: uncultured Chloroflexaceae bacterium; assembly: GCA_964346425.1. Classification (GTDB taxonomy): domain Bacteria; phylum Chloroflexota; class Chloroflexia; order Chloroflexales; family Chloroflexaceae; genus JAAUSY01. The sequence goes on from CAYFVX010000087.1 coordinate 933, forward strand.
ACCCCACGGTAAAATCCCGTCCACGATGTTTCGTGGTGCTACCTCTGAACAGTTACGCTACGATTTTCGGTGGGGTTCTTGCATAGGAAAAAAGTCTACCCTTGTGAGCATTCTCCTGCTGCAATGCTGCAACGCTCCCCCACTGCAACGCTTCACTGGATTAGTGATAGCAATGAGGGGAAAATGACTTCAAGGGTCGCTTATTGCGCATCTCGTGGGCATGGGTAGACTTTTTGCAAACCCTTCTGCAACGGGGGAAAACCACATCGGAGTTTTTCAGGTGGCTATCTGTTGCAGGCGAATGGATAGTCCGGCCAGAAAGAGGCAGACACAGGCATAGACCAGGCTTTCCCAGCGGCCATCACGTCCGCGGGTGTACGCGAATGTGCCGGGCAGCGAGATGACCGCGGTTATGCCGTACAGGATATGGATGTATGTGCGGCCCGGTCGCAGGCCATAGAGAAAGATGCCCAGGCCAATCAGGGCTTCTACCAGGATGAGGATTTCGCCTATCACGAGGGCCCCTTTGTAGCCAGGAGGCATGGGCTGGTTGCGAAAGTAGTTGACCAACCCCCAGAAGCCGAGGATGGTCATGAATAGCACGACGGTTGTTTGCAATCGTTCATGCAATATGAGGCTAACGAGCAGCATGGGGGTTTTCTCCTGAAAATCGGTAAACACAGTATAATGTTCTTGCAGGAGCTATAATACCATACTGTGAAAGGTTATTGACAGGGTAGAAGAGAGCGTTACAATAGAAAGTAACAAAAAGCAGGTATAGCGTGGAAAAAACGAATGCGCTCTGGAGCAACCCGACTCCCTGACCATCTGCGCAAAGAGGGTTCCACACAACAATCAGGAGACAAAGCATATGCCAGCAGAGGTGACCTATGCCATTGATTAAAAAAGGAGTTGCGAACAAAAAAGGGACACGGAGTATCGAAGGCTCTCCTCCGGAAGATAGCACCCGAGAAGTCAGCCAGATGCCCAAAACCCCTGATGCGACAAAGGACGTGGGGAGCAGGCCGCAGCAGCCGCAGGCAGAGGGAGAAGCATCGCAGGCAGGTGATAATTCCCGGTCTTCTGGCGGTGAAATTCATGCACTTTCAGAGGGCAGCAAACTTCAAAACCGTTATGTCATTGAAGGTATTCTTGGCATTGGTGGTATGAGTGTGGTGTATCGCGGACGCGATTTGCGTTTTAAAGATGTGGTGCGCCACTGTGCGATTAAAGAAATGTACCAGCGTTCACCAGATTCTCAGACCCGTATGCTCAACCTCAAGCATTTTGAACGAGAGGCTGGTCTGCTGGCAACACTCAATCATCCGGCGATCCCCAAAGTCTATGATTTTTTTGAGGAAAATACGCGTCTCTATCTTGTCCAGGAACTGGTGCCCGGCAAGGATCTGGAGACGTTGCTGGATGAGGAAGGGAAACCCTTTGAGGAAATCCGCGTGGCCGGATGGGCGATTCAAATCTGCGATGTTTTGAGCTATTTGCATAGCCACAAGCCCGAACCTATCGTCTTCCGCGATATGAAGCCCTCGAATGTCCTGCTTACTCCCGAAGAGCGGATTGTGCTGGTTGATTTTGGCATTGCTCGTCTGATTGACCCAAATGAACGGAAGGGCACGATGATTGGAACGGAGGGGTATGCTCCTCCTGAGCAATATCGCGGTATGGCAGAACCGCAAGGCGACATTTATGCGCTGGGCGCTTCAATGCATCATCTGCTTACCAATAATGACCCACGCCTGGAAACGCCGTTTACGTTTCATGAACGCCCGATACGCAAACTCAATCCAGCTATATCTGAAGAGTTCGAGCAGATGGTGAGCAAATCACTGGAATATGATATGAGTGCTCGCTGGGCAAATGCGGAAGAGTTTAAACAGACGTTGCTCGATATCTCAGGAGTCAATCGTTCGGCAGCTTCCAGTATGGCAGGAGCGCAGATAGCTCCCCCCCGCACCGGCTATGGCTCACAGACAACCGAGCTAGTCTGGGATTTCACCTGCGAAGATGAAATCCGCTCTACTCCATGCGTCCATAATGATATAGTGCTGGTTGGCAGCTATGACACCAATCTCTACGCGCTTGATGGAATGACGGGCAAATTCCACTGGAAGTATGCAACCGAAGGCGGGCTGAGTTCTTCGCCGACTATCTGGCAAGATATCGCTATCGTTGGCTCAGAAGATGGTGCCGTCTATGGTGTTGACCTGCGCAATGGGAGCCGAAGATGGATATTCCGTACCGATAAGCCGGTACGCTCTTCGCCCCGCGTGCAAGAACGGATAACCTTTATTGGTTCTGATGATCAGCATTTTTATGCGCTTGATGGTCTGCGCGGCGTGCTCATCTGGAAATATCGCGCCTATATGCCATTTCGTTCCTCGGCGTGCATCGGCAAGAATGTGGTCTATACCGGCTGTGATGATGCGCACGTGTATTGCCTGGAAATACGTAGCTCCAGTATGAAGTGGAAGCAACGCACCCAGCAACCCATTGTGTCTACGCCATACTATAAGGATGGCTTGCTGTATGTTGGCTCTATGGATAATCACCTGTATGCCCTCGACAGTGAAAGTGGGATGATTACCTGGAAGTTTCGCACCGGGCGGAGCATTTTCTCTTCACCGATGGTGGTAGGCGAGCGAGTGTTTGTCGGCAGTGCCGATGGTCATATGTATGCGGTTGAGAAGAAAAACGGAAAAATGGTCTGGAAGTATGAAACGGATGGACAGGTTACTTCCTCACCCTTCAGTGCCAATGGCCGTTTGTACTTTGGCAGTGTTGACCGGCATGTTTACTGTCTTGATATTGAAACCGGCAAACTTATCTGGAAGTTTGAAACAGAAGCACCCGTCGTGTCATCTCCCACTATTGCGAATGGGATTGTTTATATCGGCTCGATGGATCATCGGATCTATGCACTCAAAGCGTGATGATACAGAATGACTATCCAGAAGACAATAGCCCACCTGACCAGAATAAGGAGGTGAACTATGCAAGAAGAGGAAACAAGCCCGGTCCGCGAAACAGCACCACTGTTTGCCCCAGAAGATGCTCCCTTTTTGCCCAGGCCCCCGCAACTTGCCCAGGGGTTGGCGGTGGGCGCACTGCGTGATAGAGGGCAGGTGCGCGAAATCAATCAGGATAGCATCTTTGCTTTGCTCACGACGTTGCCACGTGGAAGTAGTGATCTCACTATGGGCCTGTTTATTGTGGCTGATGGAATGGGAGGACACGAAGATGGTGAAATTGCCAGCCGGCTGGCAATACGCACGGTTGCGGAGTATGTCTTCACCCATCTGGTTGTTCCTATGCTCAAAGACGATATGGCCGAAGCAATCCAGTCATTGATGACTTCTGCTGTAGAAAAAGCAAATACAGACATCTGGCAGCAAGCGCAGCAAGTTGGCTCGGACATGGGAGCAACCTGTACGGCCGCGCTGTTGTTGGGGCGGACGCTCTATATCGCCCATGTTGGCGATAGCCGAGCCTACTTGTTGCAGGATGGTCAATTGCGAGCAATTACGACGGACCATTCCGCCGTTGGGCGGCTTATTCAGCTTGGGCAACTCGATGCTTCGGTTGCTCGTGAGCACCCCTTGCGAAATCAGCTTTACCGCTCTGTGGGTCTGGATTCGGAGATTGAAGTTGACCTGATCCAGGAAAGCATCGAACAGAGTACCCACCTCTTGCTGTGTAGCGATGGTCTCTGGGATATGGTGCTGGAAGAAGCCATGGCCGAGGCGTTACAACAACATGCATGTCCACAGAATGCATGTCAGCATGTCATAACCCTTGCCAATAACGCGGGTGGTGAGGACAACATTTCTGCTATTGTTGTCACTCTTCCGATTGAGGAAGAATGAATTGAGATTTGCGGGCTGGCCCGCTGGATGAGTGACACCCATTGGGAGTGCGCGGGAACGGCATTCCCTTATAACCTGATGGTGGTGAGGTTGGTGGTTGTTATGGTTTCGTCGAAAAGACCACAAACCCCACAATAAAACCGTGACCCACGGTTGCGTGTGTTTTTCGCTTTGTGCAAGCAATACTCGCCGCAGGTGAGGCCCATTGAGGGCCAGGTCCACGCTCCCCACGTAACGTAAAACGTTGCGAAACCCATGCCTTTGCGTGAAATTCCCCCAATTTCACGAGATATTTACGTTCATGAGAATACCTAATCACTCTTGACGAAACGGATCACTAGAAAAGGGCAAGCTATGAGTCCCTCAATTCAGCTTCAGGCGTTTCTTAGCCGCAATATCATACCAAAGCGAGATGAATCACAGCTTGTCTATGTGATGCTTGTTGCTACTCCCCGCGGAACACCGGTCACTTTGTCCAGGATGCCGCTCAATATTTGCCTGTTGCTCGACCGGAGTTCTTCAATGCGCGGTGATCGCCTGTTTCAGGTGAAAGAAGCAGCCCGTTGTATCGTAGACCGGCTGGACAAAAACGATTTTTTGTCGGTCATTACGTTCAACGATCATGCGCAGGTGGTTATTCCAGCCCAGATGGTACGAGACCCGGTTAATCTCAAACATTTGATCAATGGGATTGAAGTTGCTGGTGGGACGGAAATGGCCCAGGGGCTGGAACGTGCTGCACAACAGGTGCAACACAGTCTGACCCTGCACGGTATCAACCATGTCATCCTGCTCACTGATGGACGTACTTATGGTGACGAACACCGTTGTTTGCATATTGCGCGGAAGATGCAAGAACAGGGTATCGGTTTGACGACCCTCGGCATAGGCGATGAGTGGAACGAAGACCTGCTCGAATTGATGGCGGCCAGCGAGAATAGCACAACTCGCTACATTACCAACGCCCAGGATATTACCACAGTTTTTGCTGAAGAGATTCGTCGTATGTCTTCGATATTCGCGCAAAAGGTGCAAGTGCTTATCACCAGCCATTCAAACAGCATCGTGCGCTCACTTGACCGCATTCAACCCTTTATTGGGCCGATTAGCATAAAGGGGGAACGCAATATCCACTGGATAGGGAATGTGGGCGACTGGACCGGTACAGAGGCACAGGCTTTTTTAGTCGAACTGGTGGTGCCGCCGCTGGATATTGGCGAGCATCCTTTGCTTCATACGACGCTTCGCTATCATTTGTATGGTGACCAGGAACAGGAACACCAGAGTGAAATTTCGCTCAAACTGACAGTACGTTCGCCGAAACAGGTGCAGCATGAGGTGGATATTACGATCCGCAACTGGCTTGAGCGATTGACGGCTTACCGATTGCAGGCGCGTGCCTGGAAGAATGTCGAGACTGGTTTGATTGAGGATGCTGCCCAACAGTTGACGATGGCCGGCACCCGTCTGTTGGAGGCAGGTGATAGGAACCTGGCCCATACGATGCAGGAGGAAGCATCCCGCTTGCTGAAGGCAGGACAGGCTTCTGCTGAAGGTCGCAAACGTATCAAATATGGAACCCGAGGACTTATTCATACATCACACGCAGCCAAAGAACACTATCAGAATTGAGATGAATACCTATGCTAGTATGTAAACAGTGTGGTACAAAACAACTGGAAGGCACACTTTTCTGTACAGAGTGTGGGGCCAGCCTGGAAGTTTCATCACCTGGAACAACCGCGTCGCTTGCCCGTCAATCCGAAACCGCTCAATCCGAACATCGCTTTCCTATGCCAGAAAGCAGTACCGCCCAACCAGGAGATATTATCGCACTGGTTATTGTGGCAACGGGAAAGCGTATTCAGGTTGATACGAGCAAGGAGCAGATTATCGGGCGCAAAGATAATCGGACGGGGGCAACACCGACGATTGATCTTTCAGAAGAGGGAGGGTATGAGGGCGGGGTATCGCGCCAGCATGCTATTTTATCTGTCCAGAACGGTGTCTGCTTGATAGAAGACCTGGAAAGTTCCAATGGGACGTTTGTCAATGGTCGTCTGTTGGAGGCGTATCAGCCAACTCCTTTGCACCATCGAGATAATCTGACACTGGGCAAGCTATTGTTGCGGGTAGATTTTCGGGAGTGAAGTCTGGTAGCCACTTCGTCCCAAAAAACAACACCCTGTCAGACATGGAGTTGCGCTGCAGACGCATAGCTGCGGCTTTATGCTCCCACTCCCTTTTTCCTCTTGCGCTTTTGTGCATAATCCGCTACTCTATCCCTCATAATGTATGGAAGAGCTATAGAGAAATAAAAACTCATCAGGACCGGGACGAGTGGGTCTCACACATTAACCACCCGAACAGATACGAACATTCAACCATTGAGCAAAAAGGAGTCTTGGAGTGGCTATCAAAGTTATCGTTCATATTGTAGGCGAAGACCCGGTGATGGCAGAAATGGAACATGAACCGCAGACTACCGATCTTTTTATCAAAGTCACGAATGCCAGACGAATAGACGGTAAAGACCTGGCGTATCTAACCGAGGGCGTGGAGTCTGTTATATTTCCCTGGCATCGGATTACATTTTTGGAAATTATGAGTGGCACGGGTGATGGGGAAAAGGTCATTGGTTTCTTCCGCTAAACTCACGTATTTTCGCGCAAATACGTGACCGCTTGCTCGGTTGGTGGTTTGACCGCTAACCTGATTAGAATGAGTGGTGGTTTCAACTTCGTCGAAACCACCACAAAAGTGGCTTGCGGGGCTGTTCTGACATGCGCATGAAGCCAACGCTTTTTTCGTACTGGTGTGCAGCTCTGGATATGGTGGTGTGGTGTTTTATGTGGCATAGCCGTCAAAAACCACCACATCACCTATTTTCGTGCAAATACGTATAAACGTTACTCAGATTGGCGACGAAGCCGCCAATCCGAGTAGTCCAGCCACCCATGCTATAATACTGGTATGAATGCAAACCAACGACAACCACTATTGGGAAGGATTATGAACACAAATCGCTACTTCACAGGTTTTCTCCTGACTATCCTGCTGCTATTGACCTTGTTGCCTACGACTTCAGCCACGGCTGCTGAGCAGGCAGTTCAACCGCAAAAGGGGCCGCCCGGCAGTGTGTTTGCTTTTTTTGCAACTGGCTTTGCGGCCGAGGAATGGGTGACATATTGGGCGAATGATCCGCTTGGGCAGGTGTATGAAGGAGGATCGGTTCGTGGCAATCAGTTCAATCGAGCCGACTGGACCTGGGCTTCTCCATCGGATGCGATGGTCGGTCGCTGGGCGATGGTGGCGCGTGGACATGAGAGCCAGGTCGAGCGCGTTATCTTTTTTGAGGTTGCCGATTTGATGAGGGGCCAGGTGGCTGATATGCCAGCCGGGCAAGACTCGCAGGCATATCAGCAGGCTATTTTCCCCCCATCAGGAGCACCGGGTACCGATTTTCGCATCTTTGCTGAAGGATATAAACGGCATGAGCGGGTAGTTTTCTGGGCCAATGATCCATCTGGGAGAGTGCATGAAATTGGTGCTTTTGGAGCCAATCACAATGGACGGGTTGATTGGATATGGGAATCGCCAGAGACGATGGAACCAGGCCAATGGACGCTTGTTGCCCGTGGAGACAAAAGCCATGTTGAGCGCGTGATGTCCTTTGAGATAGAATTGCCCCAGGCTTACCCGGAGATGGCAGCCCCGGTTGATACCTATGACATAGCAGTCAGCCCGGCTCGCGGGGCGGCTGGCGAACTGTTCCGTTTTTTTGCGACCAACTTTGATGAAGGTGAGACCGTTCACTACGAGATTGTCGCCCCAGATGGGAGCGTTCATGAAGAAGGAACGACGCACGCAACCTATGCCAGACGGGTAGACTGGACGTGGAAATCGCCGTATGATGCAATGCCTGGCACTTGGACCGCGCAGGCTCATGGAGCAGAAAGCCAGGTGGAGCGAATGGTCACGTTCACCATCTTTCATCATACCCCGGAAGCGACCACGCCTTCACAGCGCACCCCCTATGATAGTGCGGTCTATCCTGCTTCAGCCAGAGCTGGCAGCGAGTTTGCGTTCTTTGCCACTGGCTATACCCACGAAGAGTATGTCAGGTACCAATGTATTACTCCGTCGGGCGTTGTGCATACCAGTGGGAGTGTCAAAAGCAATGAGCGTGGTCGTGCCGACTGGACCTGTCAGACACCCTATGAGGCAGAGGCAGGGGTTTGGAGTGCGGTTGCGGAAGGTAAAAGAAGTGACGTGGAGCATATTATCCATTTCACTGTTACCCCGTGAGTGCAGGTCAATTGAGACAATATGTACAACCTCCCCATCTCATGGTACAATAAGCTCCAGTGGCATGCCAGCAAGCACGCCACTGATTTAGTGTTGCTTTAAGCAGGCGAAACACAAGCCGGAAGCGCGGATATCTGGACCACCTGCTTGACCACTGGTCAAGGAGTGAGGAAAAATGTCCGCGCTACCAGCAATGCCTGAGTCTCAAACCAAAATCGGGGAAACAATTAGTACGTGTTCACCCGAACCTGGTAGAACATATCGGCATAATGCTGGCGTTCTCTGTGCTTTGCCTGAGTACGCAGAAAAGAGTGTCGTGCCGAACGTATCGCAGCAAAGAAGAGGACTGAATGGTGGCTGAACTTACTGAACGACGACAGGTTATTCTGAAACTGGTTGTGCAAGAGTTCATTGAGAAAGCCACCCCGGTTGCTTCTGAGGGGTTGGTTCGTAAATATGATCTGTCCGTTTCATCGGCAACAGTGCGCAACGAACTGGCTACGCTGGAAGAACTAGGCTATCTCTCACAATTGCACACCTCGGCAGGTCGTATTCCTACCGATGCCGGCTATCGTTTTTTTGTCGAAAATTTGATGGATTATATTCCTCTGTCGGTTGAAGAGCAGCATGCTATCCGTGACCAGTTTTATCAGGTACGTGGCAATCAGGAAC
>CAYFVX010000088.1:0-6993 GCA_964346425.1 uncultured Chloroflexaceae bacterium
GATAAAGGAGACATCCCTATGCCTCAATACCTCTTACGTTCGCGCTTATGGGGGGTCGGGGAGCTACGCTTTGCGCTTTGCGCTTTGTGCTCTGCGCTCCCCTACAAAAGCTGGTTCTCTATAGCCCGCAGCAACTGCTTCAACCCGACGGGTTTGCTCAAATAATCATCGGCACCGGCATCCAGACACGTCTGGCGGTCATCGGGCATTGCCAGCGCAGTGAGCGCAATGATCGGAACATGTTGCTGCAGTTGCTCCGCAGCACGGATACGCCGCATCGCTTCCAACCCATTCAACTGCGGCATCTGAATATCCATCAGAATAATTTCGGGCCACTCTTCATAGAACCGGGCAAGTGCCTCTTCGCCATTCCGCGCTACGACCACGCGGTAGCCTTTCGATTGCAGATAGACACTATACAGGTCAATATTCGACTCGTTATCCTCCGCCAGCAAAATGAGCGGACCTGGCGCGAGATGAGCTGCGGCTGAAGAGGTTGCTTGCTGCGTGGACGCAACCGTATCCCCACCTGTTTCTTCCGCCTGCACACCACCGTGCTGCAACGGGAGCGCAACCATGAAGCGGCTCCCCTTGCCCACCTCACCCTCCACCGACACACTGCCGCCATGCATCTCCGTCAACCGCGCAACCAGGGCCAGCCCCAGCCCCGTCCCCACATACTCGCGCGACAGGCTGCTATCGAGCTGCACAAAGGGCTTGAACAACCGTCCCATCTGCTCGCGAGCTATGCCGCGACCGGTATATCCCACACCGCAAAGATAACCCGCTCATGCTCCTGCTCAATCGCCACATCCAGCCCGATTTCCCCGCCCTCCGGCGTAAACTTGACCGCATTGCTCAACAGATTAACCAGAATCTGCTTCAAGCGGCGCACATCCGCCTGTATCTGGCCTGGTTCTTCCTGGGGGGCAAAGGACACGTTGATATGCTTTTTCTTTGCCAACTGCTTGATAAACTGCAAACTGGACTGACAGACCATCGAAATCGTCACCGTATCCAGATTGAGTTCCATCTTGCCCGCCTCGATTTTCGCCAGGTCCAGAATATCGTTAATCAAATCGAGCAAATGACGACCACTGGTTTCAATCGTCTGCAAAGTCTTACTCTGCCGCTCATTGAGCGGCCCATACACATATTCCTGCAACGACTCGGTCAGGCCAAGAATAGCATTCAGGGGAGTACGCAACTCGTGGCTCATATTCGCCAGAAATTCATCTTTCGTGCGCACCGCGCGAGCCAGTTCTGCGTTTGCGCGGCTCAACTCCGCCATGCGCTCATCCACGCGCTGCGCCAGCAGCGTGCGCTCTTCCTGCACCGTAGCAAACAACCGCGCATTGGTGATTGCCTGCGCCGCCTGGTCTGCAATCCCGCGGAGCAAGAGCAACCCATCATCGGTGAGTTCCCAGAGCTTATCCACCGTCATCACATGCAGGATACCCACCAGTTCCCCTTCGCGTACAATATTCGCCCCGACGAGCGTGCGGATATTGGTCGCCTGCAATATACCAGTCGATTCAGCAACTTCGTCACGCGCCTGCACATTCTCAACCACTCGAATAGTAGCCACTGTTTGCGAAAGTTCCTGAATATACGCCTGAAACGCATGCTGCAACACACGGCCTAACTCGCTCGTGCCACCCAATCTATACACCGGCCGCAAACTCGCATGCAGATAATCATACAGGCAAACGAGCACAATATCCACTGCGAGAGCTTTTGTTACTTCTTCACACACACTGCGCAAGACCGCTTGCAAATCCAGTTGCACATTCAAGCGAGCCGCTACATGCACCAGAGCTTCAGTACGGGCCACGTGTTGCCGAATGCGAGTTTCAATTTGCTTGGTCTCGGTAATATTGCGCACGATGCAAAATGCGTGCATAGCGGAAGTTCTTCCAGTGTATAGCCGGTCAACCGCTCCATGCCATTAAAGCCCCAATCGAGCGCAAGATTGCCTTCCTCATCCAACCAGACCGAACACACCGAATCAGAAATCAACTCGGTAATCTCGCGATAGCGAGCTTCGGAACGACGTAGTGCGGCTTCCACCTGTTCACGTTCAGCCATTTGAACTTGCAACTGCTCATTGGCTTGGACCAGTTCTGTGGTGCGTTCGCGCACATGGGCTTCGAGCTTTTCACGGGTGTGCTGCAGTTCCTCTTCCATTTGCTTGCGCTGGGTAATATCGCGATTGCTGACCCGACGGCCCAGAAACTGCCCATCTGCCGCATAGACCGGTTGACAAATGTGCCCAATCCAACGTTCCTGTCTCTGGCGGGTCATAATACGAAATTCCGTTTCGCACCGCTCAGACGAGGTAAAATTGCATTTCATTTGCGCAAAGAAATGGTCCCGGTCCTGGGGGTGGAGGATGTGCTCAAGGAGGTCACGATGGTGTTGAAACGCATCAGGGGCATACCCTGTGATGTATTCACAGGAAGGGGAGACATACAAAAACGTGCCATCAGGATCAACCCAATATTGCCAATCTGCGGTAAAATCCGCAATAATACGGCTCCGTTGTTCCCGGTGCCACAACTCGTCCATCTGTTGCTGCGTAGCCTGTAATGCCGCTTGCAGTTGCTCCACCTGTTGCTGGAGCGCAGTGTTTTCTGCACGGAGGTCAGATAACTCCGGGTCGTTTGTCTCGTTGTCGTTTGTTTTCATCACACCTGTTTTTCTGTTTGCAGGTTGGGGGCATGCCCAACCCGCAAACAGAAAAAGATACCAGATGGTCTCTCAGCAACCTGGCTACCGGTCACTCAAAATCGCCACACCGGGCAACACCCGGCCTTCCAGCAACTCCAGTGAAGCTCCGCCACCCGTGCTGATGTGGCTGATACGGCCTGCCAGTCCAGACTGCTCCACCGCCGAAACCGAATCGCCACCACCAATAACTGTCTTTGCACTTTTATCGGTCGCTTTAGCCAGCGACTGCGCAATAGCAAAGGTTCCCTTCGCAAACGGTTCCATCTCGAACACCCCCATCGGGCCATTCCAGATAACCGTTTTTGAACTCTTTAATTCTTCACTATAGGCAGCAACCGTTTCCGGGCCAATATCCAGAATACGCCAGCCATCCTCAATCGCATCCACCGGCACAACCTTGTGTTGGGCATCCGCGCTGAATGCATCCGCCACCACTGCATCCGAAGGCAACATCAGCTTGACATTGGCTTCCTTTGCTTTTTCAATCAAGGACCTGGCGGTTTCCAGGCTTTCCTGCTCAACGAGCGAATCACCTACTTTATACCCCTGAGCCATAAGAAACGTATTCGCCATACCGCCACCAATGAGCAAAGCATTGACTTTGCCCAGGAGATTTTCCATCACGCCAATTTTATCGCTAATCTTGGCACCGCCAATAATCGTCACAAACGGACGTTGCGGGTCTTCGAGCGCACCATACAGCGCATCCAGCTCTGCCTCCATCAAAAAACCAGCGACGGATGGCAAATGATGCGCCACACCTTCGGTGCTGGCATGCGCCCGATGTGCCGAACCAAACGCATCATTCACATAGACATCGCCCAACTGCGCCAGCTCTTTTGCCATCATCGGATCGTTGGCTTCCTCACGCGGATCAAAACGGGTATTTTCTAGCAACAAAACCTGCCCTGGATTGAGGTCCTGCGCAGCCGCCAACGCCGCCTCACCCGTTGTCGCCTCGGTCTTGCGCACCTCCTGAGCTTCGGGGAGCAACTCAAAGAGCCGTTCGCCAACTGGCCTGAGCCGCAACCCCTCCACCACCTGCTTCTTGGGACGGCCAAGATGCGACATCAACACCACACTGGCTCCATGCTCAAGCAAATAGCGAATGGTCGGCAAAGCGGAACGAATACGGGTGTCATCAGTAATATTTCCCTGCTTATCCAGCGGTACATTGAAATCTACGCGCACCAGCGCACGTTTCCCCTTCCAATCAATATCACGAATAGTCTTCTTATTCATCCTCTCCGGCCTCCTTTCATCTCAGAGGTATTCTTGCCATGCCATTGTAGCATATCTTTGGTTTCTATAGAACATGGTATAATCTCTCCCTATGATCATCATACTCTCGTACATCCTGCAAGGCTTAACACTTGGCTTCTCAGCGGCCGTCTCACCCGGCCCCTTCCAGACCTACCTGCTCTCGCAAACCATGAAAAATGGCTGGCAGCGCACGCTCCCAGCCACCCTCGCTCCCGTAGCTTCCGATGGGCCAATCATCGCCCTGGTGCTTTTCGTCCTCACGCAAACCCCGACCTGGTTTCTGAACCTGTTGCAAATCGTCGGGGGCCTCTTTATCCTCTACCTGGCCTGGGGTGCCTACCAGACATTCAAAACAATGGAAGCAACCAGCATAACGGGCAGTGAAACCGCCCGTCAGAGCCTTTTAAAAGCCATTTTTATCAATTTTCTCAACCCCAACCCCTACATCTTCTGGAGCGTCATCAGCGGACCTATCCTGCTGGAAGGCTGGCGGCAATCACCTGCGCTCGGACTAAGTTTCGTGGGCAGTTTCTACGGCTTCTTCGTCGGCTTCCTGGTGCTGCTGGTCTTAATTTTTGCGCTGGCACGCAAGTCTGGCCCAACAGTCGTTCGTTCACTGATTGGCCTCTCTGCCCTTGCACTGCTCATCTTTGGCTGCTACCAGATATGGAGCGGGCTATTTGGCATCCAATAACACCATTCGTGGTATTCGTGGTATTCGTGGTTCCTGCCTGATTTCTCAAATTTGGCATCACTTGAACTCGTGGACCACCCGCCCATCCTGATTCGCAATCTTATACCCCTCACTTGTCAGCACAAACTGATAGACCGGCTCCGCCTCATTGAGCGGCACCAGCCAGGCATTATGCAGTTCGCCATCTTCCAGAATATGCGTCGGCTGCAGCGCGGGCGTAGCTTCTGGATTGAATGCCGATTCCACCTTCTGCTGCACCTGCCCGGCCACCTCAGCCGCTTTCTGGTACCCATGAAACAGCAACATCCCCAGCAACAACACCGCCAGCCCGACAGCAATCAATGCTGCAATCGGCAACACAATCGCCAGGGCAACCAGCAGCATACCCACTGCCAACAAACCATACAGCCACCCATTTCGCTGTGATACAGCAAAGCCAGACATACGCATTTCCTCCTCATAATCTATTTCCAGACACCCGACAGAGGTGTTTTCCTTCTTCACATTCCTTGTTGCCTCTAGCATACCCTGCCTGTATTATGCAGGGCATTAGCGCAACGTTAGCACCGTGTTAGATTCAACCACCTGTAATCCCATGCTCGATCTGCCATTCCCGCTCTCTCGCCCTCACCTATGGAGACTTTTCGCAAACCGCGTGAAGGGTTCCCATCCGGTCTCCCATCCATCGTCTACGGTCCACTCTGCTTCCTGCACTATGGTACAATACATAGCGTTGCGGCGAAAAGACAACACAGACAGGTCACAAAAAGTTTGCGCTTGAAACCTTTCATCACAACACTGCTGGTTTTCCTGCTCGTTGCCATGAGTGGAATAGCCCATACAACCCTTGCTCCTACCTACGACGTCACACCTACGTTCAATGTTGCACCCGCGTATGCACCGCCGGCACCAGATACGGATGAAAGCACACCCACTCCCACACCGCAGGCCACCCCACCAGCCGAGGCAGATACCACCTCTGAGGGATACATGACCGGCTTGCTCAAATCGAGCTACAACATTCCACTGCTTGGCATCGTCCAGGTCTATCAACTCGTGCTTGGCTTTGCCGTGCTTATCTTTGGCGTCCTGCTCAGCATCATCGCCCCCATCTTCATCCGCCAGCGGCAAGCAAAACAGGCGGCCCTGGCGCAAAACCTCAACCCCTACACCGCAGACGCACCCATCAGCGACCCGAACATGTTCATTGGACACACCGCCATCATCAACGACATCATCGCAAACGTGCATGCAACAAATTTTGCCCTGTATGGAGCCAGACACATCGGCAAAACCTCGCTGCTCAACTACCTGGATCACCGCCTCAAACGGCAGGTCTGGGCCGACTACTACGTCTTCCCAGTCTCGCTCAGTCTGCAAGGGGCAGACGAGGAAACCTTTTTTCAGACCTTTATGGAGCGCATCCTGCTCGACCTGAGCAAAAAGAAACACTATACACCGGGCAAAGACGAACTCCACTACCACAACGCCGAAAAACAGTACGACCTGCAAGACTTTGTCCACGACATACACCTGGTCAAAGCACAGCTTGACACCCGCCCCAACCGGCCGCTGCGGCTCGCGCTCCTGGTGGATGACGGCGATGTACTCAACCAGTACACACAAACCACGCTGGCAGAACTGCGCGAACTCTTTACCGAGCACACCAGAGAATACCTACGCATCGTATTGTGCCGCACCCGCCGCGATGACCGCACATGGTATCTGGCTGGTGGCCCCTGGGAAAGTATTTTTGCAACATTTCACGAAATAGGCCCGCTTTCCAGAAAAGAAGCCATCCGGCTCATCAAAGACCCGGTGCCAAACTATCGCTACACGCGCAAAGCAACACAGCTTATTGTGCAACGCAGCGAAGGCCACCCGCGCACCATCCAGCGACTCTGCCACCAGGCCGTCGCCGCCATGTTGCAAGCAGAAAAGAAGCGCGGCACCATCACCCACCAGCACGTGGAAGCGGGGAGCGGTGAAGCGGGGGAGCGGGGGAACTCACATGGGTAGAGATTTTTCGATAGCAAGAACCCCGTTGGGAATCGTCGCAGCGGTTTGTAACCACGGGATATGCCCCCATGTAACGTTTCTTCTGCGGCTACACGCCACACTCCTTGTCGGAGAGGGACATCACATGAATCGTGGCGACTGTGGGGAGCGGAGGAGCGGGGGAGCGGGGGATCATCGCAATGAGAATAAAGCAAGGAGACAGGAAAGGGAAAAATGGGAAAGTGAATAGCCATCCACGGTCTGCCGTCTGCCGTCCACGGTCTGCCGTCTGCCGTCCACGGTCTGCC
>CAYFVX010000088.1:7093-9788 GCA_964346425.1 uncultured Chloroflexaceae bacterium
TCCACGGTCTGCCGTCTGCCGTCCACGGTCTGCCGTCTGCCGTCCACGGTCTGCCATCTACCCACTACCCACTATCCACTAATAAAAATGCCTGGAATACGCTTTACAACTGGATTTCTGGCTTTGCTCATCGCTGTCTGTATGGGCAGTATCGCCTACCTCTTCGCAGGAAGTGACCCGCTGGCCTTGCTGGTCACGCTATTTGCCAGCGTGGTTATCGTTCCGCTGAGCGTCTGGTTGGCCTGGAGCACCCGCAGTCGTGCATTGACATGGCTTGGCGTCGGGATGCTCACGCTCACCGCCGCAGTCGTCGGCTGGACATACTGGGGCTACGCTGGTCTGCTGCTCGCCATGCTGGTCGCCGTTGTCTCTTCCTGGTTTATGCTCTACTTCTGGCAAAACATCATCTTCGTCCCCGACAACACCATGCTCATCACACGCCGCGGGCAAAACACCCTGCTGCACAAAGGCCCCTCAATGGTCAAAAACATCAACCCCTTCACCGACACCGTCTGCGCCCGGCTGCCCCTCTATGAACACCAGCTCATCCTGGCTGCCCAGCAAGCCCCCGCCAGCGACATCCCCGCTATGAACGTGGTAGCCCTGGTCTATTACACACTACGCAGCAACGAAGACTGGGACCGCGTCGCCAGTATCCCTGAACGCGCAAAACTCTCACCAGCAGCCCGCGACAGCGTGCGCGGCAAAAACAAACTGGACAGTATCTACTGGCGAAAAATCCTGGAACACCTGGTGCAAAACGAGGGAGAACGCTTGCTGCGGCAGTGGATTGCAGAAGCAGGCTCAGTCAGCCACATTGTTGATACTGCGCTGTCAAACCCACCAGACAGCGCAACCAGTTCAACACTGGCACACATCCAACAACGCTGGCACCTGTTTGAAACAGCCAGAGTTTTTCTCGACAGCAACATGGCACCCTGGGGATTACGTATAACGCACGTGGAATTTCTGATTTTTCAACCCGAAACAGCGCAGGAAGCACCCACAACCGAACAGCCTGCTACATCCGCGAATACTGCCACTCCAATGCAGCAACCCAACCCATACAGCCAGCCAGCAAACGATATTGAACCGCAACAACCCTGCTCATTGCCGCAGGCCCTTGCCCTGATAGAAACACCGTCCGCGGACTACCGCTACGAACTGAAAGCCATCGAGCTTATTCTCGAACACAGCCAGATGCAGCCACAGCATATCCAGGCCATTTGCCGCGAGGCAATGACCGAAACCATGCAGCAACCCACCCGCACGATCACAGCACGTGCCGTTGAAACCGCACGCACGCGAGTTGAAAACCTGCCCGGCCGCGTCTCCTACGCATCATCTTCATACTCAGACGCTACCGCAATCTGAACCACGTTTAGCACCCCACTGATACGCCGCAGCAACTGGGCCGTATTCTCCGCCCGCATGGTCGAGTTTTCGGGCAAATCCATCACTGCGGAAACCAGCAAATCGCGGAAAAAGAGCGCAGCTTCCAAAGCCTTTGAGAGCGGCAGATTCATACGACGCACATTGCGGGCATACTCCATGCCAATCGCCCGCGCCTGTTCGAGCAACTCGTGTTCGTTCTGTTCATATTCCTGGGAGCCAACATAGCGCAGGACAATGCCCATCAACTGCTGACTCACCCGACGCCAGTTATCACGCTCTTCATCTCCAAGCGACTGCAACCAGGCAGGCGTCTGCTCAACCCGTTCGAGCTCCGTTCGGGCCTGCGCCCATGCCCGTTGCGTCAACGTACTCATCAACCCCTGGCGCGGCGCAAGCGGTTGCGTAGTCATAGAGCGTGACAGCATCGCCTCAATATCTGCGCGAGCAAAGCGGCGATGCCCGCCAGGAGTTATGTAAACGGGAACCGAGCCAGCATCCGCCCAGCGACGCAGGGTCGTGCTATGCACACCCAGCAATCGGCTGGCTGCCGAAAGCGTGAGAAAGGCTGGTTGTTGATTATCTTCCATGATCTATCTATCACAATCGTGCCGCCCCAAAGCCTTTGGGGCAGAACAGCCCCCAATATCCCGGCCAAAGCCAGGGTACCACAAAGCAGCAAACAACTCCTGCGGAATTGTTCACGAGCTATTGAAAAGACACGTGAAATACGCAAAAAAGAAAAGAGGCTCAAAAACCTGTCGGTTCTATCGGTTGTATCGTTTGATAAATCTAATCGGATCAAAGGGACGAGCATATGCCCCTCGATTCAGATGGCGCAGCACCACCACACAAACTCCGCCATCGTTCTACAGATACCACCGCAAACTATTGTCATATGAGAGCCAGCAAAGTCTGGAAAAACCACAAATACCCCATCATCCGGGCATGCCTGCTGTTCATAACCAGCGTGCGTTGAATATACCCCTTTACCCATGCAAAAACACGCATTTTCGCATGCAAAGAGAAACACCCAGAACCTCTCATACATACAATTAGTGAGAATTATAGAGATAACATGAACTTCTGTCAATAACAAATTTGGGGTCGCGGGCAGAGAATGCAGAATGCAGAATGCAGAATGACGGGCAGGGAGCAGGCTCAAAGGGGTAACACCTGCCCCATAGGCGCGAACGTAACGGGCATTCCACCGCGCTTTCACCCTCTCCCCAACCCCCTCTCCCATCCAGGACTCTGATGGTAAAGGGGGGATTGGTTATCAGGTAGGGGTTTGGCACCGCCA
>CAYFVX010000089.1:0-9768 GCA_964346425.1 uncultured Chloroflexaceae bacterium
AAAACAACACACCCCACGATACAATGCCGTCCACGATGTTTCGTGGTGCTACCTTATCTGTACTGCACACCAGTGCGAAAAAGCGTTAGTTTCCAGAATTTCGCGCAAATACGCGACACCATGCTTTTCTAATGGAGAATTGGGGATTGCAAGACACTGAAAAAACCTCTTGTTCTTGTCTTTTGCTGCTGCTAAGCAGCAGCAAAAGACAAGAACAATTTGCCCATCTTCATTCTTTTTGTGGTATATTGAAACCTATGATGCGGGTAATCCACGGAAAACAATCGCGTTCCTCGTGAAAAAATGGTTTCCAACGTCGAGTCACCTTGTAGGGTCAAAATGAAAAGCGAGAAAAAGCCTCTCTTTCTTTCAATGCAGGTACGTCAATCAACGAAAGGATAATCATATCTGATGAGCGCACATGTTCTGGTTGTAGAAGATGATGAGCAGTGGCGTACAACCCTCGTCGAAGTTTTACGTAATGAAGGCTACTACGTGACAGACGTGGGGGATGGAGAGGCCGCGATTAGCCTGTTGCATGACGAAAGTCCAGAACGACGTCCCATCAATATCATCGTTTCGGATATTGTTATGGGTGACATTGACGGCGTTGAAGTGACCAGCGTCGCTCGATGCCACACGGATGATCCAGAAGTTATTCTCCTCACCGGCTATGGCTCGCTCGAATCCTCCATTGATGCGCTCCGAGCCGGGGCTTTTGACTATTTGCTGAAACCCTGTGACACTTCGCATCTCCTCGAACGGATAGCTGATGCCCTGTCGCATCACCTCAGTCGCAGACGTTTGCTCAAACAAGCCAGGGTCCTCGAACACATGCAAGATATTCCTGAAGACCAGGAACAAGAACCCACGGAGAAAGAAGAGGGGACACAAAAGAATCCTGCGTTTGCACCAATGTCCGTGATAACTATTGGACAGCTTTCGATTGATACGCGCACGTCGCAACTCTGGTTTGATCAACACCCAGTGCAGATTACCTCAAAAGAATACGATGTGCTGATGTGTCTGGCGCAGTCGAACGGACAGATTATACCGTATGAGGACATGGTGCAGTGTGTCAACCAGGAAATGAGTGTGGAAACAGATATCCATGATTTTCTACGCCAGCAGATTGGTAGTCTCAGTCGCAAAACAGACCGCCGCTATTTTGTCAATGTGTATGGCTTAGGATACATGCTTGCAGACCCGGATGCCTGAGCAAGACCACCAATTTTTAATACAAATCTAATATTCTGTGAACACCTTTCTAACGCGAAAGCTTTACACTGCAAACAGCATAATGCCAGTTCAGCTTTGAGGGGAAATATGTTATGGTTGCAAGTGAGAAGCGAGATTATTACGAAGTATTGGGGGTGCAGCGCAACGCTTCATCCGAAGAAATTAAAAAATCATTTCGTCGCCTGGCCCGCCAGTATCACCCGGATGTGAATAAAGAAGCAGAAGCCGCAGAAAAATTCAAAGAAATAAACGAAGCATATGAGGTGCTCTCTGACCAGCAGAAGCGTGCCATGTATGACCAGTTTGGGCATGCAATGCCGGGCAATGGAGCCGGTTTTGACCCATTTGGTGGCTTTGGCGATAGTCCATTTAATAGCATATTTGAAACATTTTTTGGACGTGGTTTTGGCGGACGTGAACAGGGGCCACAGCGTGGCTCCGACATGCGCTATCACCTCACATTGACGTTTGAAGAGGCGATATTTGGCTGCGAAAAAGATATTGAGTATACCCGTTTAGAAAATTGCACGGTTTGCAGCGGCAGTGGTGCCAAACCTGGAACCGAGCCAAAAGCATGTCCCACCTGTCATGGTACGGGGGAAATTCGCCAGCGTTCTGCCATGCTCAACATGATTACCGTCACCACATGTCCACAATGCCAGGGAAGTGGTAAGATTATCCCTGACCCCTGCCAGGAATGCAATGGGACCGGGCAGGCACGGACACCCAGAAACATAACCGTCAAAGTCCCGGGTGGCGTAGATGACAATTCGCAGATTCGGCTGAGTGGTGAAGGTAATGCCGGGCCATCCGGTGGTCCCTACGGCAATCTCTATGTCACGATAGATGTCAAACCGCATACCCACTTTGTACGTGATGGAAATGACATTCTGATTGAATTGAAGATCAACATCGCCCAGGCTGCGCTCGGGACTGAAGTCACAGTCCCCACACTGGATGGACAGGAAACACTCAAGATCGAAGCAGGAACCCAGACCGGCAAGCAATTGCGTCTGCGCGGAAAAGGGGTGCCCTATCTGCGCCACAGTGGTCGGGGCGACCAGATTGTGGTGGTACGCGTTGTTGTTCCCGAAAAACTATCCGGCGAGCAACGCGAACTGTTTGAGCAACTGGATGGTTTACTGGAGAAAGAAGAAGTCTCCAGGTTTGCCTGACTATGCTCACAGGGGGTAGCCAACGGCAAACCCCCATAATAAATATGGTGTGCTTTGCGTGTGCAACGCGAAAGACGCTCACAAAAGCGTGCCAACTCATTCCAGTGGGGGTTCTGTGTTTTTCGACGCAGTCGAAAAACACAGAACCCCCACTTCAACTCATATTTCCAGCGTCAGAATGGTTGCCTCGGGCGGACAATTCATACGCATAGGAAAGCCCCCCAACCCCCGCGTCACATACAGTTTCATATTCCCTACCTGCTCAAGCCCACTGATATAGCGAACACCGTGAAATGGTACACAGAACCAGCCGAGCAAGGGCAAATGCATATGTCCACCATGCGTATGGCCCGAAATCTGTAGCGCAATATTATGGCGGACAGCATTATCCGCATAATCAGGCGAATGGGAAAGCAGAATAGTAAACGCATCCGCCGGTATATCCTGCATGCTTGCATCCAGGTCAGGTTGTCCATACCATGCGTCATCCACCCCTGCCAACCAGAACGTCTTCCCATTCCACAGCAGCGGCTGGTTGCTATTCATCAAAAAGGAAATACCCAGCGGCTCAAGATGCGCACGAATAGTATCTATCCCTTCCCAATGGTCATGATTGCCAGGAACAGCATAAATACCAAGCGGTGGTGCATGCAGCGACCCAAACAGTGTGGGCAAATCGGTAATAGCCCGCGCAAAGCTGACAAAATCACCCGTCAGCACGATGACATCCGGGCGTTCCTGGTTCATGCGTTGAATAGCCCAACGGGTATTGGCTTCCGTATGGGGGAAATCGAGGTGAAAATCGCTCAAATTGCCGATGCGCACCCCACGAAGCTCCGGAGGCAAAGAAGGTAGACGTATCGTCACTCGCTCAAGCACCGGGCGACCAGGCTCAATAAGCATCGTATAGGCTGCACTGGCAAACCCGACCGTGCCGAGCGTGGCAAACGTGGGACCACGAAGCGTTTTCCATCGTCGGGTAAGCAGCGTCACAAGACTTACCAGCAGGCCGGTTCCAATCCCGGCCCCAATCCACTGTTTTGAACAACGAAACTGAAAAAACTCCTGAAGCGCGACATTTTTTGCGGCTGGTGTTGGTATCATCTTCTTATATCCTCTCACGTTTGCGTAGTGACGAGTGAGCGCAGCAGAGAGAGATTTTCAATATCCTCAGCCAGATCCTTGCCCTTGGGCGTCTCAAGAATCATAGGCAGTTGGTGAAAGTGACGATCATTAACGAGCAAGCGGAAAGCTTCTTCCCCCAGATACCCTTTGCCAATGTGTTCGTGGCGGTCTTTGCGGCTGTTCAGGTCATGTTGGGAGTCGTTGAGATGAAAGACCTTGATATGTTGCAAGCCAACAATCTGGTCAAACGAAGCAAACGTGGCGTCATAGGCTTCACTCGTGCGCATATCATAGCCTGCGGCAAAAATATGGCACGTATCCACACATACTCCCAGCCGCTCCGGGTGGCGCGAATGGTGCAAAAGATGCGCCAGATGTTCAAACGATGCCCCCAGGTTGGTGCCCTGGCCTGCGGTTGTTTCCAGCAGCACCATAACCCCATCAGCCGTCCCCTCGTCAAAGATACGATTGAGGGCATCAGCTATGCGGTTCAGTCCCCGCTCCTCTCCACTGCCGGTGTGCGAACCAGGGTGGAGCACAACATACGCTATCCCCAGGGCGGCACTACGCTCCATTTCATCGCTCAGCGCAGCGATAGATTTTTCCCACAACGCATCATCTGGCGATGCAAGATTAATAAGATAGGAGGTATGGACAACAACCGGGCCAATACCGGTCCGTTCCTCTTCGGCTTTATACTTCTCAATATCCTTCTCGGTATAGGGTTTGGCGTTCCACTGACGCTGGTTCTTGCTGAAAATTTGCATCACCTCGCATCCGACGTGTTCGCCATGGGCAAACGCTTTGTAAACGCCGCCCGCTACCGGCATGTGCGCACCAAAAGGCATAAGCTGTATCCTGTTGAGTGTTTGCGGGAACCAGGTTCCCGCAAACACCCTTTAGCGTGGGGGGTATGTTTTTTGCAGCTACGCCGCAAAAAACATACCCCCCATCAGAGAGCACTGGTACGGTATTCTTGTTCCAAATCGGTCAATGACTATGGTCGTTGCCTGATGCCAGTCCACGGTCTACCATCGGTTTTCATTTGACCCCTCTGGCAATTATAGCACAGGAGAAATCGTCAACGGCTCCTCCAGCAGACAATACTCAATAATCTTCTCGCGGATGCCCGTCTCAAACTGCATCGAATAGAGCCGCCCGTATAACCCCTCTTTCTGCAGCAGTTCCTCGTGGCTACCCAGCTCGACCACCTGTCCATTCTCCATCACCGCAATACGGTCGGCGTTCTGCACCGTGCTCAGGCGATGGGCAATAATGATCGTCGTGCGGTTCTGCATCAACCGTTCCAGTGCTTCCTGCACCAATCCCTCACTCTCACTATCCAGGCTACTGGTTGCCTCATCCAGCAGCAAAATACAGGGGTTTTTGAGGATAGCCCGCGCAATAGCAACCCGCTGTCGCTGTCCGCCAGAGAGTTTGACACCCCGTTCGCCCACAATCGTGTCATAGCCTTCGGGCAACTGCATAATGAACTCATGCGCATTGGCCGCTTTTGCTGCTTCAATCATCTCTGCCTCGGTTGCCTCAAGCCGCCCATAGAGAATATTTTCGCGGATAGTTCCACCAAAGAGTATCGTATCCTGGGGCACCATACCAATATGTTCGCGCAAGCTCTGCTGTGTCACTTCGCGCAGGTCGAGTCCATCAATCAAAATGCGCCCATCTACCGGATCGTAGAAACGCGGAATCAAACCAAACAACGTACTCTTGCCTGACCCGCTTGGCCCCACCAGTGCCAGCACTTCACCCGGCGCAATGTCGAGCGAAATATCGTGCAACACCGTCACCCGGTTATCGTAGCTAAACGACACATGCTCAAACGTAATCCGTCCTTCGATAGCATCCAGATGTCTGGCACCAGGCTGGTCTTGCACATCCGGCGTCGTATCGAGAATTTCAAAGATACGTTGGGTTGCCCCGATAGCCTCCTGTATCTGCGTATACAGGCTGGTAAAGGCAGCAAATGAACCCGCAATAAACATCAGATAAAACAGAAACGACGTCAACCCACCAGCCGTCAACCGCCCGGCGATGACTTCGTGTCCGCCATACCACAACACGCCGGCGATAGCCATAAAGGTGAGCGAAAAGGTCAATGGCCCAAAGGCAGCCCGCACCCGTGTGAGCCGCATAGCTGCCTGAAACGTGCGCTCCATAGCAGTATAATACCGTTTGACCTCATACTGCTCGCGCACAAAGCTCTTGACCACGCGAATGCTCTGAATAACCTCTTCAACAATCGTGGATGACTCGGCAAGCTCATCCTGTATCTCCGTGCTGATGATACGAACCTTCCGCCCGAAGATAGCCGAGATAAGCCCCACCGGTAGCGCAATAAACAGGATAAACAACGTCATCCGCCAGTTGATAGTAAAAACGATAACCAGTGCTCCCACCAGCGTGAGAGCCTGATTGATAACGGTCGCAAGATTGTTGGTCAACGTATTGCGCACGAGCGACACATCGCTTGCCAATCGTGAAACGATCTCCCCACTGCGCCGATTGGTAAAGAAATGCGCGGAGAGCTGGTGCAGATGGGCATAAAGCTCATTGCGGATATCCACCACCACTCGCTCACCCACAAACTCCAGGATATAGCGCTGGATATACTCGAAAAAGAAACGAACGATGAAAAGCACAACCAGCCCCAGCGCAATGCGATTGAGCAAATCCTTATTGCCCGTTTGCAACACCCCATCTATCAAATTCTGGATAACGTAGGGAAAAACTAGCCCGATGGCCGTCGTTACCAGCAACGTGACCAGAGCTATCACCAGACGAAAACTATAAGGACGGATATAGTGGAGCAAGCGGCGAATGCTTACTCCACGGGACGGTTTCGTATTTTCCTGTTTGAGTGGGAAAGTGCTGGTTGTCATCAGTCGTGTGCCTTGCTACGCTTCACGGACAATGCCCATGTGTATAGTGCTCGTGTCCAGTTCAATGGTCTCGCTATGTGCATCCGCCGGCACCGCCTGGGAATGGATACTGGTTGCCAGTGTTTCGGATTGGATATACGTTTGCCAGGTAGCCAGCACCTCGTGCAGCGTTCCCTGCCCCTGACCGTGCTCATCCAGATAGACCAGGATGCGGTCGCTGATTTCCAACCCGGCTCGCTTGCGGGCATCCTGAATATTGCGAACCAGCTCACGGGCCGTGCCCTCAATACGTAGCTCATCCGTCAGCGTGGTATTGAGCGCAACCAGCATCCCATTACTCTCCGCCACGGTGTAGCCCTCCGGGGAACTGGTTTCAATCAGCAATTCTTCTGGCAGCAATTCATACGACTCGCCGTCAATGGTAATCTGCACAGGTTGATTGGCTTCGACTGCATGGGCAGCCGCGCGAGCTTCTTCTGCACTCATCGTGCGTAACGCTTTGGTAAGCGCAGGAACCAGCTTGCCAAACTTCTTGCCCACTGCCCGAAGATTGGGCTTGCAGATATAGTCTACAAAATCCGACGAAGCGTCCAGATAGCGAATATCCTTAATATTGAGTTCTTCGCGTATCTCAGCTTCAAAACGGCGTATTCCTTCCGCATCCGCAGGTGTTGCCCCACGCACCCATACCTCGCCAAGTGGTTGCCGCACTTTGACATTTGCAGACTTGCGAGCAGCCCGGCCTAACGAGACAACATCCATTGTCACTTTCATATCCGCAACCAGCCTATCATCCAACAACGCTTCCGCTGTTTGCGGCCAGCGAGCCAGGTGAACACTCTCGGCGTGCTCATCTGTATCTTGCGAGGCAACCAGATTGCGATAAATAGCCTCGCTAATGAAGGGCGCAAAAGGAGCAGCCAGTTTTGCCACCGTCACCAGACAGGTATACAGGGTTGTATAGGCTGCTTGCTTGTCGGTGTCCGTTTCACTCTTCCAGAAACGCCGACGATTACGCCGCACATACCAGTTCGACAACTCATCCACAAACGCATCTATGGCACGGGTTGCCGAGGTTACGTCATATGCCTCCATACTTGCCGTCACATCACGTACCAGCGCGTTCAGTCGAGCCAGAGCCCAGCGGTCCGTGAGCGAGAGCGTTTTGGGGGTAAGGGCTTGAATCTGAGCGGGTGTCCAACCATCCAGATTGGCATAGGTGACAAAAAACGCATACGTATTCCAGAGGGTCAAAAGGAACTGGCGCAACGTCTCGCCCACCTGCGATACGCCGAAGCGGCGTGGATTGCCCGGCGGACTGGCACTAAACAGATTCCAGCGCAAAGCATCAACCCCATACTGCTCAAAAATATCCCACGGATTGACCACATTGCCGCGGGTTTTGCTCATCTTGAACCCTTTTTCATCCAGAATGTGGCCCAGGCAGATAACGTGCAAAAAGGCAGGCCGATTGAAGAGCAACGTGCCAAGCGCGTGTAGCGTATAGAACCAGCCGCGTGTCTGGTCCACTGCTTCACAAATATAGTCGGCAGGGTGTGCGGAAGCAAACAACGCTTCATTCTCAAAAGGATAATGCCATTGGGCTACCTGCATCCCGCCGCTATCAAACCAGCAATCGGCCACATCGGGGATGCGGCGCATCGTCCCATGCCCATCGGGGGCTTCCCAGGTCAACTCATCCACATAGGGGCGGTGCAGATCGAAATCTTGCAGGGAGCGACCAGTTTTTTCTTCTAATTCTGCCAGGCTACCGATGCACTCCATATGTTGACCATCATCGCTTATCCAGACCGGCAATGGTGTTCCCCAATATCGCTCACGGCTAATGGCCCAATCAATATTATTCTCAAGCCAGTTGCCAAAGCGACCATCTCGAACATGTGACGGCACCCAGTAGATTTGCTGATTATTCTGCACGAGGTCTTGCTTGTGGGCAGTGGTGCGGATATACCAGGAACGCTTGGCATAGTAGAGTAGCGGTGTATCGCAACGCCAGCAAAACGGGTAGCTGTGGTGGATACGTTCCGCTTTGAGCAGCAAGCCACGCTCCTTCAAGTTGCGGGTAATAATCGGATCCGCCTGTTTGAAGAATTTGCCGCCAAAACCTTGCGCATGGAATTCTGGCAGGACTTCACCGTTCAGGGCAACCGAAAAGAGTGTGGGCAGATCATACCGTTTGCCAATTTCCAGGTCACCATAGGCGGGGGCGATATGGACAATACCCGTTCCATCTTCCAGGCTCACGAAATCATCCGCAATGACATGGTAGGCGCGGTTCCAGTCAATCGTATCATCGGGGGCGGGCACTCCTTGAAACAGCGGTTCATAGCGCGTGCCAACCAGCTCGCTTCCCTTGAAGGTTCGCGTGATATGGGCATGGTCGCCAAGCACCTGCGAAATCAGGGCTGAAGCCAGAACGATGTGCTCTGAAGTGCCCCCCTCTTCTGGGGAATACGTGACCAGGGCGTAGTCGGCGGCTGGCTGGACACACAGCGCAACATTTGCCGGGAGTGTCCAGGGCGTCGTCGTCCATGCCAGCAAACTGCTGCCAGCCAATCCCAGTGGGTCGTTTTCTGCATTTATGCGAAAACGCACCCAGACGCTTGGGTCGTCTACGTTTTCCTGAAATCCCAGGCTCACCTCGTGGTCGCTCAGGCTCGTATCGCAGCGGGGGCAGTGCATGGTGACTTTATAATCGCGGAAGAGCAAGTCTCTGTCCCAGAGCTGGCGGAAGACCCACCAGAGAGACTCGATGTACGTATTTTCATAGGTAATATACGCGTCTTCGCTGATCCAGTAGGCAATGCGATTGGTAAATTGCTTCCAATCCTGGATATACCGCCAGACACTCTCGCGACATTTGGTATTAAAGGCGGCAATGCCGTGATTCTCAATATCGGGCTTACCAGAAAAGCCAAGTTCTTTTTCAACTTCGATTTCTACGGGGAGACCGTGGGTGTCCCACCCTTCCCGTCGCCCGATAATACGGTAGCCTTGCATAGCGCGATAGCGCAGGATAGTGTCTTTGAAAATACGACTAATAATATGATGGAAACCCGGTTTGCCATTGGCAGTTGGCGGTCCTTCATAAAAAACGAACGGTTGCTCACCAGACTGCAACGACTTCGCAATGATATTGTGCGTATTCCACCATTCCAGGGTCTCGGTTTCGAGCCTGGGGAAAGAGACATTGGTATCAACCGGCTGGAACATTATACGGCTCCTTACTCTCGATATTCGTTACCTATGTGCTGACTAGACTTTGGCCATTTCATGGAAGGCATAAGCATCGGTAACTACGATAAAAA
>CAYFVX010000090.1:0-9694 GCA_964346425.1 uncultured Chloroflexaceae bacterium
GAGAGGAGGCAGCCGAGCTTGCCCAACAACTGTTTGCGCGGATACCAAAAGATATGGTGCCAGAAATAGAGATTGTGCAACTCTTCGATAGTATCCCCAACAGTGCGGGACAAGCGGTTGGTCTGGAGAAGCGTCTGTACACTGTCAAAGAGGCTGCGGTGTTGATGGGGGTGTCCCAGACCACCTTGAACCGCATGATTAACCGTGGTGACATCCCCGTGGTGCAACCAGGGTATAACCAGATCAAACGCATCGCCAGACGAGATATAGATAGCTGGATTGAACAAAACCGAAAGGTCGCTGAGTATGTCTGATGGAAGTGTCTTCAAATGACAAGATGGTCGCTGGCGCGGGGTCTACCAGCAAGATGGGAAGCGGAAATACGTCTACGGCAAGACGCGAGCCGAGGCAAAGCGGAAATTACGCGATGTTCAGAAGCGCATTGAGCAAGGTGCGAAGATCGGGACGCCAGACCAGACGGTCCCGCAGTTTTTACAAAGCTGGCTGGATGGGCACGTCAAGCAGTTTTGCAAGCCAAAGACGCAGGAGAGTTACGAAGAGACGGTGCGCAATCGTATCATTCCGCATATCGGCAACCGCAAGTTGACGGCCCTGTCGGTGACGCATGTACAGCAGATGGTCAATGCGTTGCACGCCAAAGACTTGAGCCAGCGCACGGTGCAGTATGCCGTTGGGGTGCTGAGTCGTGCGTTGAACCTTGCGGTTGAATACGGATACCTTGTGCGCAACCCGGCGGAAAAAGTCAAGGTGCGGGTTGAGAAGTACCAGATCGTTGCACTGACCCCTGAACAGGCCAGGCATTTTCTCCGAGTTACTGAAGGGCATCGCCTGCATGTCCTCTATCGCATTGCAATCTATATGGGGCTGCGGCGAGGAGAACTGCTTGCCCTGCGCTGGGATGACCTGGACTTCGAGAAGCGCACCCTGGCCGTCAGGCAGGCGAAAACGCACGCAGGAGAACGGGTGTTGCCCCTGTCTTCTGAGATGCTCCAATGGTTGCAGCATCACTGGGAGATGCTTGAGGAAGAGCGAAAGTTGCCAGAATGGAAAGAGCATGGGCTGGTCTTTCCGTCTAACAAAGGCACGCCCTTATCGCCACGCAATCTGTTCAGGCATTTCAAGAAAACGTTGGAAGACGCCAATCTCCCTGATGTCAGGTTTCATAATCTGCGGCATACGTGTGCCAGCATTATGTACGAGGCAGGCATTCCAGAGGCCGTGATCAGCAAGATGCTCGGTCATAGTCGGGTATCAGTCACGATGGACATTTACACGCATCTCAGACAACAAAGTCTGGAAGATGCAACGACAAAAATGGAGGAGTTTTTGTAAGGGAAGGAGGGGAAGACTCCGACAAAAAAAGGTACTCAGTCAAACGTGTGCCAAATCGTGTGCCAGATACAAAATCAGGGAAAAGCGTCAAGATGACACAATGCTTGAGGGAGTGGAGCGGGCGACCGGACTCGAACCGGCGACAGCCTGCTTGGAAGGCAGGTACTCTACCAACTGAGTTACACCCGCAACATACATGATACCCCGTAACCCACCTGATATAGTACCACAGAAGCCGTCCGCTTGCAAGCATTTTGCAAACTGTAAACTCACCGCAGAATCGCAGAATCGCAAGAAAGGTACCCAACAGGGGTGATGGTACTACCTTACCGCCACACCGCCTCCTGCCTGGACTCCCTTGCGGCTTTGCGCCTTTGCATGTGGCCCTGCCCGGACGTTACACCAGCACCAGCTACGCCTGGGGTGGAATAGTCGTGGACATATCCAGGCTAAACACCAGCATACCATCTGGCACACCCAACCCGATAACATCCCCATCCTGCAACGCCTGCTTGTTCTCAATCCGCACTCCATTGACAAACGTCCCATTGAGCGTGGCATTGTCATACAAAATGAACTGGATGTCCGGTAACTGGGTTTTTTCGGCTGGGCATTCAACATGCAACCGGATAAACGCATGAGGGCGCGAAACCGTGCGTTGCTGCACCATCACATCTACATGCTGCCCGGCCTTGTGGCGGCCAATGGTGCAAAGAGGAATTTCCGTGGCCGAAGAAGGCGCAACAACGAGCGGCGGGATGGTCAGCAAAAAAACCGCCGGATAGACCGATGCAGTAAATGGCTCACGCGCTATCAGCGTAGCCGAAGGATAATTTGCCAGCGGAACCAGGTCTTCGGTCGCCGGCTTAGCCTGCAATGACTGGACAATCTGCGGGATAGGATCGTTGCTGCCACGCACGTCTATCCAGTGCAAATGTTTCAGATAAAACGTCACAGGCCCATGACAATCTTCCAGCAACAACGGAATGACAAGACGATTCGTTGCCTTTGCATGCATCACCTCGCTCAAAACAAAATCTGAGACGGCACTGTTTTTGGAGAGCACCACCACAACGGCCTGTGCCTGCTCAATCTCCTTCATGAGCGTTTTGACGTATTCCACACCGGGCGATTGCTCGATATAATACCAGACGGGTAGACTGGCTTTTGCACGTAACTGCCTGGCAAGTTCATCCACAAAGTCCTGATCTTTGTGGGAATATGAAATAACGATATGCTCTTCTTCCATCACTGGTAGTCCTTCACTCAAGCTGCAAGTCCGTTCAGTTCATGCCGGGCGGCCATCGTTTCAATCGTCAATCCCATACGCTCAAATAACTCTATCGCTTCCAGCAGGGCAGCATAGGCAACCTCTCGATTGCCACGTAGACGGTAGAGATGCGCTCTGACATACTGCGTATGTGCCAGCAACTCCCGATCCTGACCTTGCTGAACACTATTGTATATTCTGGCAACCAGGGCTGCTGCCTCTTCCTCTTCCCCCTGTTCGATGTGTATGCGAGCAAGTTTGAGGTGAATCAGGTTCACATACCGCGTATATCCTTGCTGCTGCGCACCCTCTTGCGCTTCATGATACTGCTGATAGGCGGCTTCAAGCAAACCTTGATGATACAGGCATGTTGCCAACCACTGACGGGTCCCAATATACATATGCGATGGTAAACCGGCACTATGCTCCAGAATATACTGCCACTCGTGTTGCGCGTCCACCAGTTCACCTCGTGCAAGATGGTATAACCCCAGAGCGTGATGATAGAAAAAGAAAGGTTCATCCTCTTGCAACGGTGAGCCTGTTGCCAGTTCATTCAAACGGGGCAAAAACATCTCTGCTTCTGCTACTTTCCCCTGGCGGCTCAACAACTGGACGTGCATGGAAAGGGCAATCATTTCTTGCTGCGTATCCTCAA
Source organism: uncultured Chloroflexaceae bacterium (assembly GCA_964346425.1). Taxonomy (GTDB): domain Bacteria; phylum Chloroflexota; class Chloroflexia; order Chloroflexales; family Chloroflexaceae; genus JAAUSY01. The sequence goes on from CAYFVX010000090.1 coordinate 3,282, forward strand.
GACCTTGCGCGGCCTCTGCATACATCACGTGAAGCGCAAGTTTTCTATCCCAGAGGGCCCGTACATAATAATAGTATTCTGTTTCCCTGGCAAGACGAATAGTCTCTTCATGCCATTGATGGGAAGCTGCCCAGCGAATAACCGCAAAGACGGTCTCATGCTCGGGATCCAACCGCCTCAGCATCGTGCTATCATCCCAGGTAAACCCGATGCCACTGGTAAACTCCACATACCACCAGACCCACCGCTTGCGTGCCTGTTCTTCAAAAGCGGAATGTTCTGCCAGGCGTGCCTGCGCAAAAACCCGCACGAGCGGATGGAGCGCATAGCGTGGTAGTGAGTGAATATCCGACTGATGCACGTCTACCAACGCCAGATCTATCAAACGTTCCAGCGAGCGGTCAAACGCCAACCCCTGCACGTCCGCCGTCATTGCCAGAGCTTCCGCGCTTGCGCTTCCCAAAAAGAGCGACATTGCCAGAAAGACATGCTGCGCATCCTGATCAAGCGATGACCAGGCCCGGCTGAAGAGGTTATCAAACAGCCCATGATGCGCCGCAGAAAACGTTTCAACCATCTGGCGCAACGATTGCTGTTCATACTTGATAAGCCCCAACCCCAATTCAATCGCTTTGGGACAGCCACCGGTTGCCATCACCAGCGGTGCTATTTCATGGGCATCGGAAATGATATCCTGCAATTTGAGCAAGTGAGTCCGTTGACGCACCAGCGTATATGCCTCTTCATCAGTCATGCCACGCAGCTCGACAACCCAGCTACTATTGCGCAGCATGGGCGAAAGCTCCCGACTGGTCACCAGCACTTTGCCAGGTTCTGGAAACCGGACGAGCCAGCGCATGAGCGCATTATCTCCTACCGTCTCAATATTGTCTATCACCAGCAAGACACGCGTTTTGCGCAAAACTTCTTCGACCTTGCGCTGCTTGTCGGCGGTCGCAAGCTGGATATACCCTGGATATTCAAGGATGTAGGCAATTTCATTGAGCACGGTCGCAAAGGTTGTGCTGCCGGGATGGTCTTTGTCGCTGATCCACACAACTGCATCAAAGTTGGGCATTTCCATGCTACGCTGCACGCAACGTGTCGCTACTTCATGCGCCAGGCTGGTTTTGCCCATACCGCCAGGCCCCACCAGTAAAACCACTGCGGAGCGTTGTTGTAAGCCTTCAATGATATCTGCAAATGGCTTTACCCGTTCGACAAACTGCGTAAAGGAGGGGGCTGGCAGGTTGTGACGCACCGGCGAAAGCTCGGCATATTCACCGGGAGATTCAAACAATTCTTGCATAAGGCTATCAACCGCAGGATAGCGAGCTTCCTTGAGAAACCAGCGAAGCCATCTCCTGTTCAGATAGGCTCGCGAAACTGCCAGTTCTGCCAGCAAGCGTATGGTCTTTGCTTCAGTCGGTATCTGACCAGCTTTGTAATTCTGTACTGTGCGGCCTTCCACCCCGATAAGCTCCCCCACCTCTTGTTCAACCATCCACGCTTTCTTGTGTTCAAAAGCAGTGATACTGCTCAACATGCCTTTCAGGAGTTGTCCAAACACCGGGTTTCGTTGCTGATTCTTTTTTTTCATGTTGCTCTTCTGGTCTGGCTGATTAGCAATAATGCGGAATTTTCCGTTCCATACTTTCCGCAAATTCCACCTGTTTCAGGGCCAATCATGGAGATTCTTCCGTTGCAGAATGTAGTACGCTAAGGCTAAGAATCGAAAGCCAGGCAAGCAAGGGATATTGTTGATCTCTGCAACGTTCTGCGAGAGGATGCTGAAGTTTTTGGTTTGTTCCTGCCCATTGTAGCATGAATCTGGACATTTGCAGAAAGGAACGAAGGAGACACCATGATGAGAAAGCTGGATATCACGATACCTTTACCATTCAATGAACAGAAACTTGAACAGAGTTTTCAGCAATCAAAAAATGCCATAGAGCGGAGTCACTGGCATATCCTCTGGCTCTTGTTTCAGGGCTTTTCTGCCAGAGAGATCATTGAGATGACCCAATACTCTGCGCTCTGGGTGTATGAAATTGCACGCCGCTATGAGCGGATTCATGCGTATAACAATCAATTGCTGACGCGACAGGTGGGCGAGAACTTGCAGACAGAAGTCGAGATTGAAGATATTTGCTGGTATCGCAACAATCTCCCAAATAATTACCGCCTCAAAGTGATAACGGATGGCAGCAGCGTCATTATCTATCGCTAAAGCTTTCCCGTTCATCCTGGCTCCCTTCATATGCACACTTGCACACTTGCATACGGGTATGTTTTCTGCTATCATGGTAGTATATTTCAATGTATTATGTAGCGTAAGGGGTGTGCAGTTTCCAGAAATGTGGATTGGAGACGTTTTTCATTTTTTACTATCCACACCTCACCCTTCCTGGAAAGGTAAGGATGAGGAGACGAAAACAAGTAACTGTTCATCCTGTTTACACTATCTTCTCTGTGATACAGCGAAGGTAGTGGCTTTTTTTACCGTGCTATAGGCCAATATCAGAAGGATGGCCGCTATGAATCGAGTCAATGGGGTTGCGGTCAAAAATTCTGAAGTCATTGTTGACACCTCTCGTGACCGTTCTGTAGCCAGAGCAGACAATGATCCGCGCAAAGGAAAGAACGGAACAAAGCAAGAAGTTGCTCTGGTTGCCGAACCAGTTGCAACCCCACCTGCTGCCTACGAAAACCAGGTGCTCGACCACACCCTTTCGCATAACCCGACCGTTGACCTGCTCGTCTCACGTATTCGCACCTATCTTCCGCAGGCTGATGGCAAATTAATCCGTCACGGCTATACGTTTGCCTATACCGCCCACCATGGGCAGTATAGACGCAGTGGTGAGCCATACATTACCCACCCGGTCGCGGTGGCAAATATCTTGCTGGATTTGCATATGGATGACAGCACAATTACTGCGGCTCTATTGCATGATGTTGTCGAAGATACCGGCGTGACGCTGGAGGAAGTCGAACACGTCTTCGGGCAAGAAATTGCCTACCTGGTGAATGGCGTCACCAAGCTCTCGGTGCTAGAAGCCAAAAATAAAGAAGAGGCACAGGCTGGTACCTACCGCAAAATGTTTATTGCGATGGCAGATGACCCGCGCGTGGTGTTGATCAAACTGGCCGACCGTGTGCATAACATGCGCACGCTTGGCTCCATGGCACCCGAAAAACAAAGCCGCATCGCGGCCGAAACCCTCGAAATTTATGCTCCGCTTGCGCACCGCCTGGGCATCTGGCGCATCAAATCGGAGTTGGAAGACCTGGGATTCCGCACACTTGAACCGGAAAAATATGAGGAAATCTCTCGCCAGTTGTTAGCACGTCGGGATGCCCGCGAAAATATCATCATGGGCGTCATTGCCCGCCTGGAAGAAGCTCTGGAAAAAGAAAATATCCACGCGGATATCAGCGGACGCCCCAAACATATCTACTCCATATTCCGCAAAATGGAACGCAAAGGCGTGGGGCTTGACCAGATTTATGATTTGCTCGCCGTGCGGGTGATTGTGAATGAAGTGAGTGAGTGCTACCGGGTGCTGGGAATTGCCCATAGCCTCTGGACACCTATTCTCTCGGAATTCGACGACTACATCGCTGTGCCCAAAGAGAGTATGTACCGTTCCTTGCATACCACCGTTATGATACCCAGCGGCACCCCCTGCGAAGTGCAAATCCGTACCTACGAAATGCACTCAATTGCCGAGAATGGCATTGCTGCCCACTGGCGATACAAAGAGGGCTTTGGCAAGGATGATAGTGGGTACGAGGCAAAACTGGCATGGCTCCGTGGCCTGATAGGGTGGCGACGGGAAATGACCGATGCCCGCGACTTTGTGGAAAGCCTCAAGAGTGACGAGTTTGAAGAACAGGTGTATGTTTTTACCCCACGTGGCAAGATTATAGACCTGACGGTGGGCAGTACCCCCATAGACTTTGCCTATCGCATCCATAGCGAAATAGGCCATCGGTGCGCAGGAGCAAAAGTCAATGGACGGCTGGTTCCCCTGGACTACCAGTTGCAAAATGGCGACATCGTTACTATTATCACCGCCCGCTCTCCGCGGGGGCCAAGTCGTGACTGGCTCAATTTCGTCAAAACCAGCAATGCACGGAGCCATATCAAACGTCATTTCCGCCGCTTGCAACGAGAAGAGAATATCACAGCGGGTCGCCATCTGCTGGAAAAAGAGATGAAGCGGCTTGGTCTGAGTATGGCGTTCGATGAAATCAGTACCATCTGGGGCGCATCCAGTGTGGAAGAAATGTTTATCTCGATCGGCAATGGTGATATTACTGCCCGTCATGTGGTACAAAAAGTGCTTTCGCAAGGGCAACGGCCGGATGATGACCTCTCGCATATTCCCCAGATAGCCCCCCCACCCGATCCAAAATCAAACGGGAATACTACCATCCGCGTGTGTGGCACTGGCAATGTGCTCACGCGCATTGCCCGCTGTTGTACGCCAGTGCCCGGTGAACCGATTGTTGGGTATGTCACCCGTGGTCGTGGGGTGTCTATTCATCGCGCAGATTGCCGCATGATTTTAAACAAGAGCGAACGGCTGGTGGATGTCAACTGGGGAGATGAATCGGAAATGCAGGGCTACCCCGTGCCTATCCGCATCGAGTCATGGGATCGTGTTGGCCTCTGGCGAGATATTACCTCTATGGTGGCAAACGCCGGTATCAATATTGATGAATTGCACCAGGTCGAAGTCAAAGATGGACGGGTGGTGCTCTCGATGCAATTAAAGATACGCAGCATTCGCCAACTTACGGAAATTCTCGATAAGCTGAACCGCATTCCCAATGTGATAGAAGCACGCCGCGAAATCCAGAGCGTGGGCGAATCGCAAGTAAAAGCAAAATAGATGCATGTGCTATAATAAAGCACGGAAAAATGGATACGCACACTATTTGTTTGATTACTCACGAACAGGAGACGAGCAGCTATGTCTGGTCACTCAAAATGGCATACTATTAGACGCTCAAAAGGGGCTGCTGACCAGAAACGCGGCCAGCTTTTTACCAAACTCGCCAGAGATATTACCATTGCGGTACGCGAAGGCAGTGGCGGTGACCCCGAGATGAACTTTCGCCTGCGACTGGCGATAGACAAAGCCAAGCAAAACAATATGCCCTCCGATAGCATCCAGCGTGCCATAGACCGTGGTCTGGGCAAGGGTTCGGATGGTGCCATCGAAGAAACGGTGTTGTATGAAGGATATGCCCCTGGCGGCGTTGCCTTGCTTATCGAGGCAGTCACCGACAATCGGAATCGCACCAGTGCCGAAGTACGCTCCACACTGAACAAAAATGGAGCAACGCCGGGCGAGCCTGGTTCCGTTGCATGGATGTTTGAACAAAAGGGCTTGATCACGATTGATATTACCGGCACCGACCTGGAGCCAGAAGAAGTGATGTTGCAAGCGATTGATGCTGGTGCCGAGGATGTCGAAGTTTCCGATGGCACATTGGAAGTGTATACCGAATGGACCGCGTTGAATGATGTACGTATGGCCCTCCTTGAACAGGAAGTGCCGATTGCCAATGCCGAGAAGATGATGCGGCCTTCGACCCTCATGGAGCTTGGGGAAAAAGAATCGTTGCAAGTTATGCGCTTGCTTTCCAAACTCGAAGACCTTGACGATGTGCAACAGGTCTACAGCAATCTCGACATTAGTGACGAACTGGCAAGTAAGTTTGACGACGAGTAAGCGGGGACACCACCTGATACGCCTGACACCCGGCAATACACGCTGGTTCACAAGGACGAAGTTGAGTCATTTCCTACCATCTCTGGCGAACCCACCGTCCTCACTCGCAGATTCAGGACGAGGTACACCCGGCTACCGGTTGCTATGCGCACGATTGGTATAGATCCTGGCACTGCTATTATGGGCTGGGGAGTCATTGATGAAGAGCGGGGGTCACTGCAATCTGTTGCCCACGGCGTTTTGAAAACTCCTGCTGAGGAAACCGCCGCCCGGCGATTACTGTTACTCCACCAGGGGTTGCAAGAGCTTTTGCAAACCTACCAGCCTGCAGCAGCCGCAATCGAAGAACTCTTTTTCTCGCGCAACGTTACGACGGCACTGGCCGTAGGGCAGGCACGCGGCATAGCGTTGCTTGCCTTCGTGCAAGCCGATATTCCCATCTATGAATATAAACCTCTGGCCGTCAAACAGGCAGTGGCTGGCTATGGCGGTGCCGACAAGCGGCAGATGCAAGAGATGGTCCGGTTGACATTGGGGCTAGAGAAGATTCCCCGCCCGGACGATGCAGCCGATGCGCTGGCGATTGCTATTTGCCATGCGTATACGGCTCCGATGTTGCAACGTATCGGGGAAAGTTCGTAAACGTGGGGGTATCAATTGTTCGGC
>CAYFVX010000091.1:0-9630 GCA_964346425.1 uncultured Chloroflexaceae bacterium
CCATTCGACAAGCCACCAAAAAACGACAACCAGCCGTCCGTATGGTCTTCAAAGCTGCGTGCATCCCCCTCTCTCCGCCATAATAATGGGGCGAAATCAAGCGTACTGCCGTATCGTACCCCACCACAAACACACAGCCAGGAAAAAGCCCCGCTTTATCGCTGAACAGCGGGGCGCGTGAAAGAATTACCGTATGCTTGCCACGAAATTGTTGCAACCGTTGCTTGACCTCTACTATGGTGAGCATCCCTTTATCTGCGTTCACAATGGGTAATTCAAACACAACCGGTAGCCCCAGAAACTCGGAAGCTGCTTCTGCCAGCTTTTCATGCCCCTGGTGCAAAGGATGAAACGACCCCGAAACAATACCGCCCGTGACCGGATGATTGGCTGCCTGACTCCCATCCGGGTAGACGGTAACGGTATACACCTGGTGACTCAACAAATGGTCCAGAGGGTCGGTATGCGATTGGTGATTTTCTCGCAGTTTCTCGCCAGCCGCAAACTCTAATGGCAACGACTGCCGCAATCCGCAGGCGGAAAGAATAGCCCGTATCAGCAACCGTCCTATCAATATCTCTTCTCCCAGGCGGTCACGAAATCCCTTCTTCATGCGCAGGTCATAGGTGGTGATACCTTCACTGCTTTGAATAGCCAGGGCGCAATGGTGTTCGCCCTGTTTTTCATAGCTGGTTGCTATCGTTGCCGTACATCCGACACCGAGCAAAAACGTCGTATTCTGCGTACCTGCGAGCTGGATAGCCCGTTCATACGCCTGTCTTGCCATAGCCTCGGCAGTCTCAACCGAAACAAAAGATTCTGGTTGCCCCCCTAGCAAATGACTCAGGGATGAAACTGCATAGCGGTCTGTTGCTTCCAGCACCGTTCGGGATGACCCGGCGACGCTGTGGAGCCACCAGAGTGCCAGACTACCAGCCCCGGCAAATTCCAGAACCATTTTGTTTGGTGCAGCATGAATGTGTGCAATAGCATTCTGTACATCAGCTTGAATCATTGTTCACCCCACAGTCATTCAACACGTTGTTTCTTCTGGTCGTGTTGCCCACATGCGCCACAACCACCAGCCAATGACGATTCCATAATAACTCAGAACAAGCCAGAGGGGAAAAGGAGGCAGCGTTATGGCTGCCCACGGCAGTGTTGCCAGCCAGTGTGCTCCATTTGTCAACCATGCCAGAGGAAGCCATGCAAGGGCCGATGCGAGAAACTGACCGGCGGGCAACCAGAGGATACCTGTTCCCAGGGCTATGGCACTGAACAGCATTGCATAGGGCATCGCAGGTACCAGTACAATATTTGCCAGCGGCGAAACAATCGAAAGGTTGCCAAAATGATACAGGATAATGGGCATGGTCAAAACCTGCGCTGCCAGCGTAATCCCCAATGGTTCGATGAACCAGTTGAGCGATAGTCCTTTTGCCTGCCAGAAGGCCGATTTCAGATGGAATTGAAGCCACTGCTGGATAGGTTTGGCAAATGCAAAGAGGCTGGCCGTTGCCAGCACAGAAAGCTGAAACCCCAGACTCCACAACATTTGTGGATTGATCAACGTCAAAAACAGGCTTGCCGTCAGTAATAATATCCACGGATGGGTCTTGCGTTCGGTGGCCTGCGCAAGCACCGTCAGGCTTGCCATAACTGCTGCCCGCAATACCGAGGCAGACATACCCACGAAAAGCGTATAGAGCCATATAGCTCCCAGTAATGTCCAGAAGGTTGCTCTTTTGCCCCAATGCAATTGTTGCGTCATCGTCGCAAAGACCGAGGCCACAATCGTCAGATGCCAGCCAGAGATAACCAGCAGATGCGTTGTACCGACCTTTGAGAACGTCGTATACACGTCTTCAGGGATCGTTGCCTTCAAACCGAGCAAAATACCCACCGCCACCGATGCTTCTGGCTCTGGGAGTTCGCGCAGCAAGATTTTCTGACAACGGTCGCGGAATGCCAGCAAAGCGACCAGCGCAGCGTTGCCGTCATTTCCTGGAAGTGTCTGCACAACTGGCTCGTTCATCATAGCAAAAATATCCTTGCGTGCAAGATACGCACGATAGTCGAACGTACCGGGATGACGCGCACCGGGTGGACGGCGTATTTTGCCCATGACCACCAGGCGTTGCCCATAGTGATGCGCTGGATAGGGCGGGAGATTGAGCAACAACAATCCTTCAACTGCCGCCGCAGCATGTTCTGTGCGGGCTGCCGTAGTTTGCAAGATAACCTGTTGTCCCTCTTCATCGCGCCGCGGGTCAGCTTGAATGGTTCCCTGTACCATCAGCTCTCCCTGGTCTGCAAACTGCCAGATGCTTTGCGGTGTGGTGGCTGTTATAGTGCTATGGTAGCGCAATCCTCCCAGCGCCAGCATCATAATACAGAGCCAGAACGTGACCAGATGATTCTGCGAGTCTGGTAGCCTGTTTGCTTGATATCGCCTGTTCTGCGCTATGCTGAACCATGCGGCAAGGCTGGCACCCACCACAGCCAGTCCGATCAATGCATTTCGCAAGAGCGATAACCATGCACCGATAGTCATAGACTGGTTGTACACAACAACAGGAGCCTGTTCGATAACGGGTTGTTCTATTCCTGTTGCCTGACAAAGCCAATCGAGCGCAAGAATGCCAATAAGCCAGGAGCCTGCAAGCCATGCAAGACGCATAGAACTTCTCCACATTGAAAACGGTCGTACAAGAAAGCCCCTCTATTGTAGTACAAAAATTGTTTTTCTTTGCAATTTGTCTCGTTTTTTTTGGTGGCTTCGCTGCCCAAAAGGGGCATCACTCCCCCACCACAAACTCCACGACCTGGCTGCATACCATCTCCCCGCTACTCTCCGTCGCCTCCACCCATGCCGTATGCTCGCCGGGCGTGAGTTGCCAGAATGTGCGGTAGGGTGGTGCGTTGAAACTGGCAAGCACTTTGCCATCCAGCAGGAGCGAGAGCGAGGTAATGTCACTGCTGGCGCGTGCCGCAACAAGCACCTGCTGGTGCTCGGCCGGCACCGCCTTGCTCAAGGTGTAGCGGCTCCCCTCCGCCGGCGAAAGCAACTCGACTGTGGGAAGGGGGGGGTGGGGCGTGGATAGTGGAGCCTGGGTTTCTCCCTCCCGACTCCCGACTCCCGACTCCCGACTCCCGACACCTGACCCCCGACCCCCGACCCCTGAGCGGCATTCTGCATTCCCCATTCTGCATTCTCCATTCCCCCTTGCCTCTGAAGCACGGAAATACTCCATACGCGTCATTGAACACTCCGCCAGCGGCGTGTCTGCCGCGGCTGTGCTGCATATCTCACGCTCAATAATCCCGTCAGGTTGCTCGAATGCACGAAGGGGCAGACCACGATGCGCAGCCAGCATTACCTCGTGCCAGATGGGGCCGGCCCCGCTGATACCCGTGATGTCTTGCATTGGCGTACCATCCGCATTGCCAACCCAGACCCCCACCACGCGGTCTGGCGTATAGCCGATAGTCCAGTTATCGCGCCAGTCTGTTGTCGTGCCCGTTTTCACCGCGGCCGGGCGGTCTACATCCAGCACACTCGAAAGGCCAAAAGCATGCATCCGCGCATAGCGGTCGGATAGAATATCGCTGATAAGGAAGGCTACCTCACGCGAAAGCACGCGGGCTGGCTCGGTGGACGGGGGACCGTTGACCGTTGACCGTTGACCGTTGACCGCTGACCGCTGACCGCTGACCGTCATTCTGCATTCTGCATTCTGCATTCTGCATTCTCCATTCTCCATTCCCAAAACTGCCTGCGGCACCGTGCGCATGCCCCCATTGGCAAAGGCGGCATACGCAACTGACAGCTCCAGCAGGGTGACCTCGCCACCGCCAAGCGTCAGGGCCAGCCCATAGCGACCACTCTTTTCGTGCAGGGTGCTGATGCCAAGTTGCTCGGCCAGATGCAGCAGGGCAGGAACGCCAATGGCGTGCAGGGTTTTGACTGCGGCTACGTTGGATGAGGTTGCCAGAGCTTCGCGTAGCGTGATAGCTCCCTGGTATTGTTGGTCGTAGTTTTCCGGAGTGTAGGGGACGTTTTCGCGCGTCGGGAAGGACGTCGGCTCATCCACAATAGTGGTGGCGGCGGTCCAGCCGTGTTGCAGCGCGGCGGCGTAGGTCAGCGGTTTAATGGCGGAGCCGGGCTGGCGCGGGGCAAGCGTGGCGTTGACCTGCCCCTGGATGGCGGCATTGGCAAAGTCGGGGCTACCAACCATCGCCAGGATATCGCCGCGTTGTGGCTCCAGCACAATCACCGCGCCATTGCGCACCTGATGGTCGGCTTCATTGCGGGAGGTCTGGGCAAGCCTTGCCAGGTGATTTTGCAGGCTGGCTTGCGCGGCATCTTGCAGCGCAAGGTCGAGGGTGGTGGTGATGGTAAGTCCGCCGCGGGCGAGGGCTTCCGAACCCACCTCGCTGGCAAGCTGGTTCAGCACGTACAAGACGAAGTGTGGGGCGCGGAGTGGCGGAGCGTCGGTGGCATATTGTAGCGGCTCCTCGTGGGCAAGCGTGGCGCGTTCGGGCGTGATGAAACCTTCGCGCACCATTGCTGTCAGCACTGCGTGCTGGCGTGCTTTTGCCTGTTCCGCGTGGGTGAAGGGGTTGTAGGCGGAGGGTGCCTGTGGCAGGCCAGCCAGCAAAGCGCATTCCGCCAGGCCCAGGTCGCGGGCGGGCTTGCCGAAGAAGTGGCGGGCTGCCGCTTCGACGCCGTAGGACAGACCGCCGTAGTAGGTCTGGTTCAGATAGAGGGTGAGGATTTCCGATTTGGAAAGGGTGGTCGTGAGTTTCACCGCCAGCACGGTCTCGCGCAGTTTGCGCTGCAGGGTGCGCCGCTGTGCCTGCTGTGGGTCAAGCAGGAAATTGCGGGCCAGTTGTTGCGTAATGGTGGAGCCGCCGGCGGTGATTTCCCCCGCGGTCAGGTTGTGCCAGGCGGCTCGCAGGATGCCGCGTGGGTCTATGCCGCTGTTCTGGTAGAAGGTGCGGTCTTCAATGGCGATGGTAGCTTGCTGCAAGGCCGGGGGGATTTCGTCCAGCGGCAGGGGTTGCTGGTGACCGCTGAAAGGATCGGGTACTTCGTAGAGCAGGTTGCCGTGGCGGTCCAGCAGGCGCGTGTTGCCCCGCGCGGCCTGTGCCCGCAGGTGATGGAGGTCAGGTAGCGGCGTGGTCACCCAGTAGAACCCACCGGTCAGCAGTAGCAGCAGGCACGTCAGTATACTTATGCGGATGAGCCACTGGCGGCAGGCGGAGAGCAGGGATGCATAATGGGTGATGCGTGATGTGTGATGCCGCTTTGGGAGGAGAAACTTCAGAATGGTCATATCAGGTTCGCAAATGGGTCCCTTGCGTTTATCGCTTTTCTTGCTTCGCTCTTTTCAGTATACAACAGTGGATACATACCGCACGCGGATATTTCCCTTTCGTATCCATGTGCTACAATGAAGGTAATGCAAAAGCGCACGATACCAGTTGATGATGCCTGACGGTTTTTCTCATGCTGGTATAACTACTCATCACTCGTCACTCGTCACGACATGAAGGGAGGATTGCTATGGTATCTCGTTATATAGACCCGACGACGGACTTTGGCTTCAAACGGTTGTTTGGGAGGGAAGAGAGCAAAGATATTCTCAAGGGTTTCCTGTTTGATATTCTGCAACTCCCCCACCCTATCACGGAAATTCAGTATATCCCGATGGAGCAATTGCCCGATTCACCCGCCGAGCGCATTGGTATCTACGATATCTATTGTACCGACGAAACAGGTCATCGCTTCATTGTCGAGATGCAACGGAGTTCGATGCGCTATTTCAAAGAGCGGGCCCTTTTCTATACCACCTTTCCGATTATTCAGCAGGTTGAAAAAGGCACCACCTACGACTTCAGCCTGCTGCCGGTCTACTGCGTCAGCATTCTGCGCTACAAGATGGATGAGGAACCACCACCGCTGCGCCGCATCCAACTGATGAACACCGAGACGTGCCAGGTATTCTATGAGGGGTTGACGTTTGTCTTCGTGGAATTGCCCAAGTTTACGACGACGCTGGACGAGATTACTGCACCGTGGGAGCGGTGGCTTTATCTGCTCAAGCATCTGCCAGAACTGGACGCGATCCCTGCTCCCTTGAGGAGCGATCCCTTCCCGCAGGCATTTCGTATCGCAGAGTTTTCCGCTATGAGTGAGGAAGATCGGCGGAGCTACCGCAATACGCTCAAACGCATCTCGGATGAAAAGGCCATCCTCGAAACCCAATTTGAAATGGGTCGCGCGGAAGGGATTGAACAGGGGATTGAACAGGGGATTGAACAGGGGATTGAACAGGGCATTGAACAGGGAGAGCAAATTGGACGAATCCAGGGATTGCACGAAGGCATTGAACTGGCACTGGACATCAAATTTGGTACGGAAAGCACGTCACTGATGAGCGCAGTCCGCCAGATAACCGACGAAGCTCGCCTGCGACACATGACCGCTGCCCTGCGCACGGTCTCGTCCCTGGCCGAGGTGCGGCAACTGCTGGATGGGGGAGAAGTTGGCTGAAATTCTTGCCAATATCCACTATAATGCATGGTGAGAAAAGATTAGCAAGATCAAAAAGGTGTATGTCACTCTCCTTTGTCTATCCAGTTGCGCTCATTCTGCTTATCATATTGCCTGTGCTGTGGGTATTCACGCTACTTGCGCAGGCAGGCGATCTCATGCAGCGGGACCGTTCGCAGGGAATACTTGCTGCGCTCAGAAAACTCATCACGCCGCAAACCTGGCTGTCGCTGACGTTGCGCATTATGATCCTCATTGCGCTCATCCTGGCACTGGCAGGAACGCAGCTCGTGCGGCCTGTAGACAACCTCACCGTCGTATTCCTGGTGGATGGGAGCGATTCGGTGACGCCGGCACAACGCGAGTGGGCAATGGACTATATCAATGAAACACTGGCCGGGCGTGAGCCAGATGACCGCGCGGCGGTGGTTGTTTTTGGCGAGAATGCGCTGGTGGAGCGTACTCCTACGAAATTGGAAGGACTGAACCGCCTGACCTCGCTACCGATTGGTAGCCGCACGAATATCGCCGAGGCTATTCAACTGGGGCTGGCCCTTTTCCCTGCGGATACGCACAAGCGCATGGTGCTCTTCAGTGATGGCGAGGAAAACAGCGGGCGTGCGCTGGAAGCGGCGCGACTGGCGGCTGCTCGCAATATCCCGCTGGATGTTGTGCCGTTGCCGGTGGAGCAGGGGCCAGATGTGTTGCTGCAAGCCCTGGACGCGCCAGATACAGCCCGCGAGGGGCAGACCGTCGGTTTGCAGGCATATGTGCGCAGTGGTATCGAGACCAGCGGACAGTTGCAGGTGTTTGCCAATGGTGAACTCATCGGCACACAGGAGGTAGAGATAGCGGATGGCACAACGACGATCCCGCTCAACGTCCCGGTGGATAATACCGGCTTCAACCGCTATGAAGTGCGGCTGGAAGCCGAGGGTGATACGCAGGCGATAAATAATCGTGCGGCAGCGTTTACGATGGTGGAAGGCCCGCCGCGTATTCTGCTCATCGCCAGTGAGCCAGACCGTGCGGCCGCGCTGCAAAGTGCGCTGGAAGCAACGCAGGTGCAGGTTGATATGCGCTCCCCGCAACAGGTGCCCGCAGACCAGGCGCAGCTCAAGGAGTATGCGGCGGTTATCCTGGTAGATGTGATGGCGCACGATGTGCCGCGGGCGGGGGTGGAAGCACTGCCCATCTATGTCAGTGAGCAGGGTGGTAGTCTGGCAATGATTGGTGGCTTTGAATCCTTTGGGGCTGGCGGCTGGCGGCGTAGCCCGCTTGCGGATGTCCTGCCAGTCTTGCTCGAACGGGAAGATACGATGAAACGCCCGGACATCGGGCTGGTGCTGGTCATAGACCGTAGCGGCAGTATGTCGGAAAACGCTGGCGGCGGGCGCACCAAGCTCGATCTGGCAAAAGAGGCTGTCTATCAGGCGACGCTTGGGCTAGAGCGCAATGACCAGATTGGTGTGGTCGTGTTTGATGTGATGTCCGACTGGGTATTGCCCGTGCAGCCGTTGCCAGACCTGGTGGATGTGGAACTGGCACTTAGCCAGTTTGCGCCCGATGGCGGCACGAACATTCGTAGCGGCATCGCGCCGGCCGCCGAAGCTCTGGCAAGTATGGATGCCAAAGTCAAGCACGTTATTTTGCTGACCGATGGCGAAGCAGAAAGTAATTACGCCGATCTCATCCAGGACATGCGCAATAATGGCACTACGATTACGGTGGTTTCCATCGGGCGCAATGCCAATCCTGCGCTGGGGCAGATTGCGGAACTGGGTGGCGGACGCTATTACCGCGTGCATGCTATTTCAGATGTGCCGCGCATTTTTCTTTCGGAGACCGTGCTGGTGGTGGGGCGCGATATTGTCGAGGAGAAATTTCGCCCGTCGGTGGCGATTCCTGCACCTGTGGTGCGTGGGTTGGATATGCTGCCGCCACTGTATGGCTACAACGCCACCGAGCCACGCGCAACTGCCCGCACTATTCTCGTTTCGCCCGAAGGCAAGCCAATCCTGGCGCAGTGGCAGCACGGGCTGGGACGCAGTGTTGCCTGGACGAGCGATATGAAAGGGCAGTGGGCGCGTGACTGGGTGAGTTGGCAGCAGTTCCCGCAGTTTGTTAATGGGATGCTTGACCTGCTGTTGCCACCGGAGCAGGCGGAGGGGTTGGAACTGGCAACACGTACCGATGGCGATCAGGCTATTCTGGAATTGACGGTGCCGGATAATGCGGGCACGCGTAAGGGAGTGCAGATTGAAGGACGGTTGCTTGATCCGCAAGATGAAGGCCGGTCGTTGACGTTTGAGCAGGTTGCGGCCAATCGCTACCGTGCAGCGATGACGGTGGGGACGCCCGGCGTCTATCTGGCACAGATTGCAGCCCTGGATGGCGATGGGGCAGCTCTGGGCAGTGTTAGCAGCGGTCTGGTCGTTTCTTATTCGCCAGAATATAGCACCCGTGGTACCAACCCGCAATTGTTGGCGGACCTGGCACGGGTGACCGGTGGGCGTGAACAACCATCTCATGAACAGGTTTTCACCGCTCCGCAGCAGGCGGTGGGCATGGTGCAGGAGGTCGGGCTGCCATTGATGTGGCTGGTGCTGGTATTGTTGCCACTAGATATTGCGCTACGTCGTCTGCGGTTGCGGCGCGAGGATTTTGCGCAATTGTCTGCCAGCGTGCGTGGCCTGTTTCGTCGCCGTCCCAAAGCGGAGCCGCAGCAACCAGCCGCACGCGATGCAACGATGGCTCGCCTGATGGCCGCCAAGCAGCGAGCACAACGGCGAAGCGAGGAGGCGACGGGGAGACAGGGTAAAGAGGAGGAGAAGCGATGAAATGATGAAGCGATGAAGCGATGAAGCGAGGGAGCGAGGGAGCGTTAGAACGATGAAGCGTTGGAACGATGAAGCGTTGGAACGTTGACCGCCGACCGCCGACTCCTGACCCCTACACTTCCAGCCACACCAGTCGCTCATAGCCAATGGCGACGATGCTGAAACAACGCAAGCGTAACTGCTCGCCGTAGGTGGCGATGAGCGTCGCGCGGTAGCCTGGCAATTGCTCCT
>CAYFVX010000092.1:0-9581 GCA_964346425.1 uncultured Chloroflexaceae bacterium
TCACGGGCAATTTTAATAAGTGGGATCGCACGAATTTTCCGCTCCGCATGCGGAGAACATGCGGTGTCTGGGAGGGCTTTATTGAGGGGCTTGGCAAAGGCGAAGTCTACAAGTATTTTATCCACTCACGATTTGGCAGCTATCGGGTTGAAAAATCTGACCCGTTCGCGTTCTATACAGAAATACCGCCACAAAGTGCCTCTATCGTCTGGGATATGGAATACACCTGGAACGACCAACCCTGGATGGAACAACGTGCCGAGTTCAATAGCCTGGATGCCCCCATTTCTATCTATGAGGTTCATCTGGGTTCATGGATGCAGCATGGGGAAGGCGACGAAACGCGATTCCTGACCTACCGCGAAATAGCTCCACTCCTTGCAGATTATGTCAATGAAATGGGTTACACGCATGTCGAATTGCTGCCCATTACCGAGCATCCTTTTTATGGCTCATGGGGCTATCAATGCACCGGCTACTTCGCCGCAACCAGCCGCTATGGAACGCCGCAGGATTTTATGTATCTGGTAGACTACCTGCACCAGCGTCGCATAGGCATCATTCTCGACTGGGTCCCTTCCCATTTTGCAATTGATATGCATGGGTTGAGCTTCTTTGATGGCACCCACCTGTATGAACATGCCTCTCCGCAAAAAGGGTGGCACCCGGATTGGAATAGTTTTATTTTCAATCATGGCCGCTTTGAGGTGCGGAGTTTTCTGATAAGTAGTGCGCTTTTCTGGCTCGACTACTATCACGTGGATGGCTTGCGAGTAGATGCCGTGGCATCTATGCTCTATCTGGATTATTCGCGCAAAGAGGGCGAGTGGATACCCAATGAGTATGGCGGCAAAGAAAATCTTGACGCCATTGATTTTATCCGCCGCTTTAATGAAGAAGTCTATAAGCAATTCCCGGATGTCCAGACGATTGCCGAAGAGTCAACGTCCTGGGGACTGGTTTCGCGCCCCATCTATGTTGGTGGTCTAGGGTTTGGGATGAAGTGGGATATGGGCTGGATGCACGATACGCTGTTTTATATGCAGCGTGACCCTGTGCATCGTAAATACCACCATAACCAGCTTACGTTTCGCATGATGTATGCCTACACCGAAAATTTTGTCCTGCCGCTGTCGCATGATGAAGTGGTGCATGGCAAAGGCTCATTGCTCAACAAAGTGTCCGGCGAGGACTGGCAAAAGTTTGCCAACCTGCGCCTGTTGCTGGCATATATGTGTGGTATGCCAGGCAAAAAGTTGTTGTTTATGGGTGGCGAAATCGCCCAATGGCGGGAGTGGAATCACGATATCAGTCTGTCCTGGGATGCGCTCGCCTTTGCTCCCCATATGGGCGTCAAAAATCTGGCAAAAGACCTGAATGCGCTCTATCGCTCAGAATTGGCCCTGCATGAATTGGATTGCGATCCCGAAGGGTTCGAGTGGATTGATTGCCACGACTGGGAGATGAGTGTGCTCAGTTTCATTCGCAAAGGCAAAACGACGAAGGATGTGATGCTCGTTGTATGCAACTTCACGCCAGTGGTGCGCAAGAACTACCATCTTGGGGTTCCGCGTGGCGGATATTGGCGCGAGGTGCTCAATAGCGATGCGGAGTACTACGGGGGCAGCAACACAGGAAATGCCGGTGGCGTCATGGCGAAAAAGGAAGCGCATCATGGACAACCATACAGTATCCACATCACACTTCCACCACTCACGGTGCTCTTTTTCAAAAATAGGGGTGCCTGGTAACAAGGGTATCTAGCATGCGATATAAAAGCGACGAACCTATCTCGCTCATCCCTGCTCAGCCTATTTTTACTCGGGTCAGACTCGATCGGTTTGTAGGCCGAACATGGTTCATCAATCTGTTCGATACATTCCTGACACAAAACAGCCACGGATACTTTGTGCTGGAAGCGGAGGCAGGGCTGGGCAAAACGACGTTGCTGGCATATCTGGCCCGGCAGCGTCAATACATTCACCTCTTTGTTGAGCAAACACCAGGGTTGGATAATCTGGCGGATGGTTTGCGCAATCTGGCTGCCCAGGTTGTGCAAACCTGGAAGTTGCACCCCTGGTGTACGGACGATACCGTGCCGGGTATCCCGATGCGACCGGATTTCCTGCAACGGTTGCTCACCGTGGCTGCCTACCATCGCGACCGTCTCGCACCCGACCAGCCGGTCGTTCTCCTGATTGATGATATCGAACGGACCGGCAATTTGCCCGGCCAGAACAACCTGGGATTGCCTACCACTCTCCCAAAAGGTGTCTATGTGCTGCTCTCACACTCTCCTGGGGGCGGCTCCTGCAGGCTGACAGAAAAACTGGATATCGGAACCGTTTTGCAGCATTATACCCTGCACGCAGATGCGACGGAACATCAGGCGGATTTGCAGCACTATCTCGCAAATGCCGCACAGAGACCAGCGATCAAAACATTTTTACAGCAGCATAGGTATGGTACGGAGCAGTTTACTGCCGCGCTTTTGCAGAAATCGGGCGGCTCCTGGGCATATCTTCGCTATGTACTGGACAGGATAGAACAACAAAGCAACGTTGCTACTCTCGATGCATTGCCCAATGATCTCTGTGCCAGTTTCGGCGACTACTGGTACAATCAGCCACCTGCAAGCACCCCAGACAAAGCATTGCGCAAGACTCTTTTTATGACCCTCTGTGCTGTGCAGGAACGGGTTTCACTAGAAACATTGCGCGGATTTGTTGGCAAAAAGTACAAACCCACTGAGCTCCTCACTTTGCTTGAGCAATGGCAGCCGCTGCTCACCGTGGAAAGAAATGGAGAAGCTCACTATGCTGCCGACCATTCATGTCGGGATATTATCGAGCACCAGTGTACCACTCAACCATACGCGCAGGAATTCGCCCAGGCATGGATTGAAGCCCACCATAAAATCGCCAACCGCTATCTCAAAGCGTGGGGAGATCTGGACTATGAGCTTCCCTGGCTGATGGACCCGCCGCTCCGCGACAAGGATGAAGGGTACGGACTGCGCCATATTGTCGCCCATCTCAAGCAAGCCGGTCGCTCCCAGGACATTCATCGCCTGATGAGTCTGGAGTTGGTCGTCTCAGAACAACAGGTTGCCTCTCCGCCAGAGGTTTTTCAGTGGCTCTATAAAGTCCTGGCTGGTACCCAGGCAGACTCCTCCCGCACCCTGCACCTGCTGAAATGGTATGTTACCAGAGAACAAGAGGGTGACCTCGCAGACTTTCTGGCGGATGTTGTCCAGGCGTGGGAAACAACAACCCCACCATGGGAAGCAGCAACAGTCGTGCAGAATATGGCCCTGCAGTGTCGCTACGCACTTATGTATGCTTCGCTGTTGAGCCTTTCGCAAAATCTGCCACTGCCCTTGCTGGTTGCCCTGATTGACAAGGGTATCTGGCGACCGGCGCAGATGCTGGTATACATCCGCGAAATCCTCGACGAAACGCGACGGGCTGCTGCGCTGAAAAGTGTCGCTGCCTATTTCCCAACCTCCTTGATGGATAATGCGCTGGCTGTTGCTCGCGCCATACAGGATGAACGGGAACGCTGGAAAGCTATTGTCGGACTGGCTGCGTATATGCCACAGCCCTTGTTGAGAGAAACGCTGGATATTGCCCGTCGTTTGAACCATCCCGGCTGGCGCGTTATGGCTCTGGTCGGCTTGCTCCCATATTTGCCCGAAGAAATTCAACAGCATGTCGTGCCTGAAGCGTTGCAAACAACCCGAACGGTCTGGCACACCAATTTTCGCGTCGAAACGCTCAGTGGGCTGGCTCCCTATTTGAGCGAGCCGTTGCAACGGCAAGCCCTCGATATGGCACGCGAGATTATAGACCCTGACTGGCGTGCGCTGGCTTTGATAGCCCTGGCCCGCTATCTCCCCGCTCCGATGTTTCGCGAGGCATTGCATCTCTGGGAGACATGGAGTCCTTTTGCACGGGCAAAAGTGCTGGCGGAACTTTCACCGCGTTTGCCCGAACTTGGCGAGAGCGAACATATTCTCAATATGGTACGCAACATTAGCAATCCATACGACCGTACAAACGCACTGGCAGGACTGGTGCCCAATCTACCCCGGTATTTGCTCGATAGCACGGTAGAAATCGCCAGTTCGTTTGCAGAAGATGCAGAAAAAATCCAGGCGTTGATGGTGCTTGTTCCCTATCTGTCGCGTATTCATCTTCGCCAGTTGCAGACAACTGCTCGCGAGATGCAAGAGAAAGTCAGTGGTCTACGGCTATTGCTTGCGCTCATGCCCCATTTGCCGGAAGAAGAGCATATGTCATTGTTCAAAGAAATGCGCGAAGGGGTGGAGCATATAGAGGAACGCACCCAACGGGAATCTTTTCTGGTTGAGCTTGCTACCGGCCTGGCTCGATTGGGCTATCTGCCCGAGGTTGTGCAGACAATCGAGCTCTTAAAAGACCAGCGGCAACGGACACGCGTGCTGGTCAATCTGGCTCCCTACCTGCCAGAGAAATTACAATATATGGCCTTGAGCCGCGTCAGGATGATAGATAATACCCATCAACGTAGTAGAGCGTTGACAAAACTGGCCCCCTATCTTTCAACGACGCTGTTGCTGCAAGCGTTGGATATTGCGCGGGCTATCGGTGATAGTAATGAGCAGGCACACACGTTGGTCGCGATGTTTCCATTTGTTTCTCCGTCACTACAGGAAGAGATTTTTGCGCACGTGCGGCGAGTGAGCAATGAGCAGCAACGGGCGCATATGCTGGTCAGTCTCGCTTCCTCCTATACTGCACCCAGGCAGAGCGCGGCAAACCTGCCCAGATTTCCGCTGGATGATGGCAATAATCTTTTCCCCCGCATGGTCGAGGCAGCCCGCAGCATTCGTGCCGAAGACTATCGCGCAACAGCCCTGGCAGGACTGGCTTCTGCTGTACCTTCATCGCTGCAACAGCGGTTGCTGGAGGCGGGACGGGAGATTGAGCACGAACATGACCGGGCAAGAGCCTTCTCTGCCATCGTGCCCCATTTGCCTGAACATGTGCTTCGTACTGCCTGGAATGAGGCAAAGAAATTTGCCGATGAGCAGTACCGCGCCCAGGTGATAGCGGTTCTTGTGCCACGATTGCCGGTAGCATTCCATCGCGAACTTCTGGCGGAAGTGCGCAGACTCTCTCAGGCCGAGTATCGGGATACGCTGCTGCAAACCACTGCGACCACAATTGCTCACTATGGCTCCTGGCAACAGGCTTTCGATGCAGCATGGGGAATCACCAGAACCGATGAACGGGGGCAGACGCTTGCGCGGCTGGTTCCCTACCTGCCACGGGTGCTGCTCAAACAGGTTATGTCCGCTGTACGGAGCATTCGGCAGGAAGATGTGCTGGCAAAAACATTGGCAGAGGCCCGAGAACACCTTCCCCCCGAAGACCGTCCCTACATTTTTGAGCAGGTTTTGCACCACGCCCTTGCTGCCCGATGGAAGGGCGCAGCTTCACCAACTGAAATCGTACCGCTGCTGGTAAAAGATGGTCCCATTGAGAAAGTGCTGGAGTCGGTAAAGACCCTGATGAATCCGGGGGAACGGGTGCAGGCTATTAGTGAGCTTGCCCCCTATCTGCCCTCATCGCTGAAGAAGCGAGCCTTGAATGAAGCAGTGGAAGATGTCAAAAAGGTCTGGGAACAGGACCGGGTCAGGATTATGGCATTGCTGGCTCCTGTGCTCCCACAACCCCTGCTGCTCCGCTTGCTTGAGCAAGCCCAGACGCTTGAACGGGAGGAAGGGCAGGTCAAAGCATTGACCGATTTGCTACCTTATTTGCCCCCATCTATGCGAAGCGAGATTGTGCAGAAACCATTGACCGCTGCACGGTCGCTGCCAGAAAAAACAGAGCGTGCGGATGCACTGATCCATCTGCTCCCTTTCGTGCTGGAAAAAGATTACCCGGAGTTGTGTCAGGTGGCTCTGGAGGCAACGCGGGATATTGAGGCAATGGAGACCCGCTCACGGTTGCTGTCCTCGCTGGCTCCCTCCATGGCCCGCCTTGAACCAGAGCTGCTGGCGAATCTCTGGGTTGACAGTTTGCGCCTGCTGGCAACCCGCACCCGTCATGATTTGCTGGCAGATATCCATGCACTGTTGCCGGTGGTGCAAGCACTCACCGGCAAAGCAAATCTCGACGAAGTCGCCGGCGCAGTCCTGGATGTCGGGCGCTGGTTCACATAAAACGTTGCCGCTCCTTTTTCGCTATGTCCTCAATCACTGCCAGAATGTTGTTACTTTTCTGGCTAATCAACGACAGTAATTCCTGCTGCTCTCTGCTTATCGATTCTCCACCCAACACTTCAAAGAGACAATCTATATCTATCATCCCCTGAAGTTCCTGTCTGACTCGCGCGTTGAGTATCTCTATGCACTGTTCATGGCATTGTCGCTGGGAATGCAACAAATACTCAAGTTCAGCGATACGTTGATACAATTGTTCGTATTCCATACCGTATGAACCGACACTCTTTTGCATCACAGGTGTTCCTCCTAACTATGGATTGTGCTATTCTACAACGATTATGTGATACGAGCAACGACTATGGTGAGATCATCGGCTGGCTCCCAACCATTAACAAACTGCCTGACTTCCGCCACAAGCTGCTGCACCACCTCAGCAGCATCCAGAGCCATCGTGCTGGCGATAGCACGTTCAACCCGCTCAAACCCAAACATTTCGTCGCGGACATTTTTTGCTTCCACCACTCCATCACTGACCAGGATGACCATATCGCCCCTGGACAACGACAGCGTCATCTGCTGATAGTCATGGAGTGCTCCCAACCTTTGTCCAAGCGCAAAACCGCCAACCTCCGGCCATTCAACCATGCCAGATTGACGACGAACGAAGGGAGCTATCCCCCCGGCATTGACAATGCAGGCTTCCACTGCATGATCCCGGTTCTCCGGAGCGACCACAAACTCCACAGAGGACAGCGCACAATTCTGGCGATGGGATTCGGCATAATGCGCGATAGCCTGGTCCAACCATGCCATACGCTGGGCTGGCGGCAAATCTTGATGCAACGAGGTATCCAGCAAGGTGATGCTGACTGCCATCAAGAGGGCCGCCGAGACACCTTTGCCAGAAACATCACCGACCATGACGGCAAAACGTGCCGGGTCAATTTCCTGATAACGATAGAAATCGCCGCCCAACTCATGCGCCGAAAGCGAATAGCAGGCAACTTCCAGCATATTCCAGCGTGCCTGGGCAGCCGGCAAAAGCCCCTGCTGGATCTCACGGGCAAACGTCAGGTCATGCTCCATACGGTTATGGAGTATTTTCAGGTTAGAGTAGGCTTCCTGCAGCTCGGCGGTGCGGGCAGCAACCTGGATTTCCAGGCTTTCGTTCATGTTCCCCAGTTGCCGATTGGCAACTTCCAGGGCTTGAATATGCTCTTCCAGCTTTTTCTCCTGCGCATAGCTGCGCAACGCTTCGGTCACGGTCAGGATCAGGTCGGTTTGCTCCCACGGTTTGGCAATATAGCGGTAGAGGTTGGCATGATTGACTGCATTGGTCACCCCTTCAGTGCTGGCGTGGCCTGTTAGCAGAATAGTCACGGCTCGCGGCACCATCACATGGACTCGTTTGAGCAGTTCATCGCCACGCATTGCCGGCATAATATAATCGGAAATAACCACGGACAGGGCGATGCCATCACTTGTCAGCTCTTCAATAACCTCCAGGGCTTCATCGCCATCAGCAGCTACTTCAATGAGATACTCATTGCCGAAGTGTCGTCTGAGTTGCCGTTTGAGGCTAGACAGAACAATTTCCTCATCGTCTACACACACAATTGCCGTCTTGCTGCACACACCTCACCTCATCCTCAAGCAGCCTGTAATCCTGACTGGATTGCCGTAATTAATTCATCTTCGTCCCAGGGCTTATGCAGGTAGCTGTGCAGATGCGCCTGTTGGAAGGCCCGTTCGACCGCTTCCGCGCTTGCCTGACCGGTGAGCATTATCTTGACAATATGCGGGTACCTTTCATGCACTTTGATAAGAAATTCATCACCTTTCATGCCAGGCATCAACCAGTCGGAGACAATCACCACGACATTGACACCATCTGTCATCAGTTCTTCGATGACTTCCCATGCTTCATCCGCCGATTCGGCCATTTCATAGAGAAATGTGCCGCTAAACCGTCGCCTGAGTTGTCGTTTGAGACTATCCAGGATGACTTTTTCGTCGTCAACACACAAAATAGCTGCTTCTGTTGCACTCATAATCATTGTTCCTTTTTGTGTCTTGCTATTCGAGAGGAAGTTTTACCAGGAAGGTTGTTTTTCCTGGCTGGCTTTCCACGCCGATATCTCCCGCATGCTTCTCAATAATTTTCTGCACAATGCTCAATCCCAGACCGCTCCCCTCGCCAGCCGGTTTGGTGGTAAAGAAGGGATCAAACATGTGTGCCTGCACTTCTGGCGAGATGCCACTCCCGCTATCCGTGACGCTGATAGCAATATGACTATTCTGCTGGCGAATACCAATTTCCAACGTGCCTTTGTATTCCATTGCCTGCAACGCATTGTGGACCAGGTTGGTCCACACCTGGTTGAGTTCATCCGGATAGCAAGGGACCTGGGGAATATCCTCATAATCGCGGATAACTTCCACCCCTTGCTTCAACTGATTGTGGTACAACGTCAGGACTGTTTCCATTCCATCGCGCACATCGGCAGCTATGCGTTCGTTGTTCTGGTCATAGCGAGCATAGTTTTTCAGCGCAAAAACGACTTTTGAGGCACGCTCAACCGCCAGGCTGATAGTCTGCGCATTCTTCTGCAAGCCCGAAAAGTCATACGCAAGATTGAGGATGTACAGGATTTCTGGGTGCTGGAACAACGAGACAAAAGGTTCTATGTCTCGATACACTTCCATATCCATGAGCAAATCGGCGATAGTGTCGGACTCCGTTTCGATACCGGCTTCCTCCAGTTTACCCCGCAATTCCCGTTTGAGCTTGCGTACTTCACGGGCCGAAGGTTTTTCTTTTGCCTGCAATGAGCGTTCAAGCAAAGCAAAAAACATATGCCGCTGCTCTTCAGAAAGGAGCTGAAAGAGGCGCGGCAGTTCATTCAGCGAGTGTTGCAGAATATCCGCCGTGTTATGGCTGGAAGCGCGGATAGCTCCGAGCGGGGTATTGATTTCGTGCGCAACCCCGGCAATGAGTTGTCCGAGGGCTGCCATTTTTTCTGAACGCACCAGTTCTTGCTGTGTGAGTTGCAATTCCTGCAATGTATGTTCCAGGCGATGGTTATCTACCTGCAGTTGCTCATTCAAGTGGGTTATCTGCTGGTTGGCGGCTTCTGCCGTTTCTTTTGCCTGCCGCAACTCTTCTTCGGCCTGCTGGCGGGCTTCCATACTCTCCAGAAAGGTGTTGAACCAGCGCAACAGTTCCCCAATTTCATCCGTGCGATAGGTCTCCACGCGGCTTCGTTGCCCATTGAACCCAAACTCACCCCGCTGTATCTGCTTGAACATTTCCGTGATGCTCTTGATAGGCGACACCGTCGTGCGGTTGACCACCACGGCTGCCAAC
>CAYFVX010000093.1:0-9491 GCA_964346425.1 uncultured Chloroflexaceae bacterium
GTGGGGTGGCCTCGGCGGGGGAACGATTGCGCACGCGGCGATTGCTTCGTTTCTCGGTGATACGGTGGAGACGATGATGGCTTTTGCCCGCACGCAACCCGTAGGTATTCCGCGCGTCGCGCTGGTAGATTTCGACAATGACTGTGTGGGCACTTCGCTGGCAGTGATGGATGCGCTGTTTGCCCGCTATCGTGAGCTGATAGATATGGGACGGGAGGATATTGCCGAACGCTATAAGCTATTTGCGGTACGTCCCGATACGAGTGGCTCGCTGCGTGATGTGAGTGTGCCACCACTAGGCTTGAAGAAGGTAGATATGGGCGTAACGCCGCGGCTGGTCTTTACTTTGCGGCAGGCATTGGATGATGCCTGGCAGCGTTGGGATTTGCCGGCTGAATGGCAGAAACGAGCGCAGCAATGGTGCAAGGAAGTGAAGATCCTCGTGACTGGCGGGTTTAGCCCGGATAAAATCCGACGTTTCGAGGAGTTAGGTGTGCCGGCAGATATGTATGGCGTCGGATCGTCGCTTTTCTCCAACAGTGGGGTTGAAGGGACCAACAATGACTTCACTGCGGATGTGGTGCGCGTGAATGTCAAAGGTGAATGGTATCCAATGGCAAAAGTGGGACGGGTGGCCTGTGATAATCCTGACCTGGCGAGGATTCAGTGAACGGTCATGAGTCAGGATCCGGGAGTCGGAATTCAGGGTTCAGGAGATCAACAGGTGTCACTTGCGATGTACTGCGTTGCTTGCACAAGGCGAAAGATGCCCGCAAGAGCGGGCCAGTGTATTCTGATGGGGTTGCTGGTTTTTTTGACTTTCGTCGAAAAAAACCAGCAACCCCACGCCAACCAGGCTGGACATACACACAACAAAGGTGCTATTTCCGCACCATGTGTTGCAAGCTCTCATTGACCCAATCCTGGTCAAAATCATTCGGGTTGAAGTCTTCGCCTGTCCATTCAAGCGTTTCTTCATATTCCGGATGCTCCGGGTCTGCCAGTATTTCGAGCAGTTCTTCATAGCCCCATATTCCACCACAATCTTCTGGTGGACAGGCCCGGCGACCTTTGATACAACGGGGATACACTGCCCCCTCCTCACGCGGCAGGATTTTTTCTACCAGAACGATATGCTCCCAACTGTCGCCAAAATCATACTCATAGACAAATTTGGTCTTTTCTCTGCTGGCGATTTGCGCGAGGCTTACTTTTGATTCGTCGTAGATATCCAGATCAGCAAAGTCCGGGTGAGGGACACCATAGTAGACACCATCAATAATAAACTGGTGCAGATGATACCCATCCCATCCCATTGCAGTCAGGATAATGGTACTCAAATCGGATAATCTGGTATCACCGGTGACCAGCAACCGCCGCCAGATGGGTGGCTTGCTGTCTGCCAATGTCACCTTGAGCTGATAGACCTGCTGGGCTCCTGCTGCTGGTGTTTTTGCCATACATACCTCTCCGTTCTTATTGTGTCTGATAGGCTGTGCTTGCCTGTTGCAAAGAGTGTGCCAGGGTTTGCAAATCTCTGGCTGCCTGTTCTGCCTGCCGCATGCCAGCGACCAGTTCGTTGGTTGACTGCTGAATGGAACCCATTGCCTGACTAATCTGGTCCATCCCGGTGGCTGCTTCGTGCGAAGCGGCTGCCATTTGGACATTCGTCTGGGTTGCAATTTCAACTTCGTTTGCAATGCGTTTGATAACTTCGCCGGCATCCTGTGCCTGACCGGTTCCCTGTGCTACTCCTTTGCTTCCCTCTTCCGTCGCCATAACCGCATTGTTTGTTGCTCGCTGGATTTCATCCAGTATATCACGGACCTGGACAGTGGCTGCTTTGCTACGCTCAGACAGGTCACGCACCTGTTGAGCAACGACCGCAAAACTTTTCCCCTGCTCACCAGCCCGTGCTGCTTCAATGGCTGCATTCAGCGCAAGTAAGTTGCTCTGGTCTGCCAGCTCGCTGACGGTTTTGGTAATGGTGCCAATTGCCTGGGTTTGTTCCGAGAGACTCATAATCGTCTGGGCAATACTTTCGACTTGCTGCCGTATTTCGTTCATGCCGGCTATCGTCTCATCAATAGCCTGGGTTCCCTGTCGAGCTACCTGTAGGGATGCCTGGATATTCTGGGCAACCTGGTTGGCATCTTTTGTCACCCGGCCAGCTATCGTTTTAACTTCTTCAATGGTGGTGGTTGTCTGATGAATGGCTGCCGATTTCTGTGCGATGCTCGATGCCTGTTGAGTTGTCACGGTCGTAATTTCATGGGCAGATGAAGCGAGAGCAGTACTTGCCTGTTGAACGCCGATCGTTATTTCCTGCAGAGACTTGACCATAGTATTGAGACTTTCGCCGAGCAATGCCAGTTCGTCGTGATAGCTATCTATCTGCAAACGAGCAGTAAGATCGCCCTGGGCAACACGATGGGCGAAGTTACTGTAGGTTCTGACGACCTCCTCCAGGTGTTCTCTGGCAATTTTTGCTTCGTTGGCAGATTCCAGTTCTGCAACATATGCTTGCATATGGTTTTGTGCTTCTTGCAAAGCACTGTTTGTGGATCGGGTTTCATCGAGCGTCTCGGTCATACGACTGTGAAATTGCCAGACCAGCAGGAGAAGCAGAGCGACACCGGGTACGATGCACGCAAACTGGATGATGTTGATTGCCAGAGCAGGCAAGGGGGCAAACAGGGCAACAAACTCACCAAAAATAACGATAATGATGGAAACTATCCAGACAGCTATGCTCCAGGTTTTGAGTTGCTGGCTATCTACGTAGGGAAGCACAACGATAATGGCAAGCACCGGTAGCAGAGCAACAGCGGTGAGAAGTTGGGGAAGTGCAATAATCATGACAAGCGCAAACGTGAGGAATCCGACTCCCATAATCGTCACGCTTTTTTGCAGATTGCCGTGGACAACACTGGAGCGTGCGAGAAAAGCAAGGATAGCAAACAAAAAGGTGGCGACGCCGGCCAGTCCAAGCGCAAGCGAGGGTTGAAAAAACAGGATGGCAGACTCAACCAGCGTGACGCCAATGAGTGTTGGCAAAAGCATGGTCAGAAATGTTTTGAGCCGATGGAGTTGCGTCTGGTGTTCAGTAGTAGCAAGAGGCAAGGATGTCATTGATCAAATATTCCTTTCCCTGACGTTTGTAGCGCGAATAAGGCTGAATGTTTCCGCACAAATACGTACCATGTTTAACTGAATATCGCTTTCTTATCTGCCCGATGTCTCAGATTGCACCAGCAGGGCAAGAATATCGTTCATGATACTGATTATGTTAGAAATCTGCAAATATGGTATAATCAACCCGCAGAAAATCGTCTACCGTATTTGTAGTTTGATGGAGTATTTGAGCACCTATGCCACCACAACAACGGCGTCGTCGTTCTTCACAACAGCAACCAACTCGATCGCAGCAACGCACGAGCTCTCAGCCCCGCACCTCGCAACGGCGAAGCGAACGACGTGCGGCCGCGGAGGTTGTAGATTATTCGCGTGACTATGCGTTTGTGCGTCGTGACCTGAAACGCATTGCTTTCTGGAGTATCCTGCTGCTGGTGGGAATGATAGTGGTTTCTTTTGTGATATAAATGTAGCTGTGTTTTGTTTTGTGTTTTTTGCGGCGTAGCCGCAAAAAACACAAAACAAATTGCTCTGGCGCGAAGCCCTGTATCTGGCACAAATGAGCGCAATGTTGTAACAAGGCTGTGAAAAGCCTTCTACTGGTATGGCTGGTGGCTTTGCCACCAGTCATACCAGTAAAAAACATGCTTATTCGTTTGCAGCTTCCTCGCCGTAGATTTCCTGCAACAGGCTCTTCTTCTTGGGCTTTTCCTGTTGCTTATCTTTGCGGCGTGATGCTTCAGCCTGTCTCTCCTGCGTGGCTGCCAACCGTTTCATAAAGCGATCAACCTGCCCTTCGGTATCTACCAGCATGCGTTGTTCGCCGGTGTAGAACGGATGACAGTTGCCACAGATACTCACGCGCAAATCTTTCACCGTAGAACCAGTGTGCCATTTGGCACCGCAGGTACCACAGACAACTTCCAGTTCATGATATTCGGGATGAATGTCTTTCTTCATGGGGTATTATTCCTTCACGCTTCACTCTGTGCCATTTCGAGGGGAAGAACACTGACCTTTTTCTGCGTGCGTGAATACGGCTGAAAATGCACCGTTCCCTCAATCAAGGCATAGATGGTATAGTCTCGACCTATTCCAACATTTTTGCCCGGTTTTACCTTTGTTCCGCATTGGCGCAGGATGATATTACCGGGGATGACATGCTGCCCACCATAGCATTTCACGCCACGCATTTTGGGCTTACTATCACGTCCATTGCGGGTGCTCCCGCCCCCTTTTTTATGTGCCATTGTGTGCCTCTCTCTGGTTGTTTTTGTTCAAAGCAAATAGTTTTTGTGTTTGTGCCGCTCTGCAGGGTGGTTGAGCATCTGCTACCACCATGCATCACCACAAGATGCGCTGCACCTTCTGGTAAAGATGCGAAAGCTATGCCACGGCAAATCTTTCTGCAATCAATAGGGAAAGATTGCACTCAGGCGATAATCTCGTTGACTTTGATGCGTGTATATTGCTGGCGGTGGCCGGTGCGGCGACGATAGCGTTTCTTGTTGCGGTAACGAAAGACGATGATTTTCTTGCCTTTGACGTGGTCCAGCACTTCGGCACGTATTCTGGCACCTTCCACCAGCGGACTGCCAACTTTGACCTCGTCAGAGCCGCCCACCATCAATACTTCATCGAGTTCTATCTGGCTTCCCTGCTCTTCATCTCGCAGGGCGATATTCAAGGTCTGACCTTGCTCAACCCGGTATTGCATACCTCGATCACGAACGATTGCGTACACGTTTCTGCTCCCTGATTTTGTTGTTTTCTCTCGTTCTATGAGAACACAAATATTGTGTGGTTTCCTGAAACACGAAAAGAGAGGAGGCATAGACCACCTCTGCCGCAAAACATTATAGCAAAGCCGCATGCATGCGTCAAACCCTCTTGTCGCAGAAACCGTTCAAAAGTGGCAAAAAAGCCTCACACAAAGACGCAAAGAACACAAAGGGACGAGACAATGGCGAAGCGAGACTTCACCACCATTCATACGAATGTGAACAGCTACCGCACGCTACTTGCCAGCTCTTCTGCCCAGGCTACCAACCGTTGGACCTCATCAAACCCACGTTGCCAGAACGTCGGGTCCTGCGTATTCACCCCCATATCACTCAGCAGATCATCCGGTGTCTGGCTTCCGCCTGACTCGAGCAACGTTTTATAGCGGGGAATAAAAGAAGCCCCTTCTTCGCGATACATCCCATACAGCGCAAGCACCAGCAACTCGCCGAAAACATAGCTATAGCAATAGAATGGTGTGTGTATAAAATGAGGGATGTAGCTCCAGCCCATCTCATAGCCTGCCGTCTGCTCGACAGCCTCGCCATAATAGCGTTGGTTTACATTTTGCCAGTATTCGCCCAGTTGCTCAGGAGTTAGCCGTTCCTTGCTGCGTCCTGCAAAGGCAGATTGTTCAAAGCGGGTAAGCACCGTCTGGCGAAAGATGGTTGCAAAAATATCCTCAATCTTGCCGCAAACCAGCGCAAGCCGAGCCGTCGCATCGGCCTGGTTATTGAGCAGGTGCTCAAACACCAGCATTTCGCCAAACACCGAGGCAGTCTCGGCCAGCGGGAGCGTGGAATAGTAGTTCAGCAGTGTTTGTTTGCGTGCGAGAGAGAAATGAATGCCATGTCCCAGCTCGTGCGCAACGGTCATGACATCGCGCAAGTCGTCGGTATAATTGCACAGAATGTACGGATGATGGTGGGGCGTAAAACCGCTACAAAACGCCCCCCCACGCTTGCCAGTGCGTACTTCGGCATCTATCCAGTTGTGGGTAAAAAAGTCATTGGCGATGGTGTGAAACGTCGGGTCAAACGTACCAAAGGCTTCCAGGATAATTTGCTGCGCCTCCTGATAAGATATCTGCACACGACTCTCAGCAATGGGCGCGTACTGGTCGTAGATTTGCAGACGCGGCAGATTGAGCAGTTGCGCTTTGAGCGTGAAGTAGCGGTGGGCAATCGCTTGATTTTGCTCAACTACCTGCATCATGGTTTCGACCGTTTCCGCGGCGATTTCATTCGCAAGATTGCGCCGCGCCATCGGGTCGGTGTAGTGTCGCAGGCGGTCCATACTGAGATGGTCCTGCATGAGCGTATTGTACAGGTAGGCAAGCGTCTCGACATGCTGTCCAAGCACATCATACAATACCGTATGTGCTTGCTGGCGGATGGCGCGGTCACTATCACGCATTTTCTGCGAAAGGAGGACATCCAGCGGAAGCTGGTGCGTTTCGCCATCCTGCTCAAACGGGAAACTTAGCGATGAGGTAAGCTCAGTGAAAAGCCGTTGCCATGCATGCCTGCCCGTGATGTCTTTTTCGTTGATGATACGCTCTTCTGCTTCGCTCAACGTATGGGGCTTGTAGCGACGTTTGCTCTGCAAATAGTGGCGGTAGTTTGCCAACAAGGGATCGTCTATCAAACGTTGGACATCTTCATCCGCCAATTCCAACCATTCCAGACTGAAAAAGAGGAGCGCGTTGTTGATATCGGTGCAGCGTTGTTCCACACGTTGCTGCAAATCGCGATGTTTGTGTTTGCTGGTATCTCCTGCAAACAGCAGAAACGCATAGGCGGCGGGGCGATTGAGCGCATCGTACAGGCGTTCAAGTTCCTCCAGTCCGCTCCGCAGGTGGCTGGCGTCCGGGCCACCCGCAACATTGATTGTCCCCCGATAGGTTTGCGCAAATACCTCAGCGTCTTTTGCGATCTGGTCCAATGCTTCCGGTAGGGACGGGTCGTCAACTCCGCCAAAAAGTTCTTGCAAGTTCCATGTGTATCCACTTGCACT
This sequence comes from uncultured Chloroflexaceae bacterium, assembly GCA_964346425.1. Classification (GTDB taxonomy): domain Bacteria; phylum Chloroflexota; class Chloroflexia; order Chloroflexales; family Chloroflexaceae; genus JAAUSY01. Next base: position 6,934 of record CAYFVX010000093.1, read on the forward strand.
TGTTTGTATAGGCATAAAATGTTCCTGTTCTAGGCTGAGCAAGTTTCTTTTCCGACGTTCAATCGTGCGTGTTTGTGTATTATTGAATAGGGGAAGGCGATTTGTCAATGTAGTACTGTAATCCACACGTCATCCAGTAACCTTGAAGCAGGGTATCCTCTCGTGCTACCGTTATACACAGAGAAACCAAACCCCCGTCATACGGTGACGGGTTGCTGAAAACATCCCTTACCCTATGCATATGCCAAACGCAAATACCATAGAACTTGATCTTCCGGCCAACCACACCAACCTGAATATTCTCGATGTATGCATCACGGAGATGCTGGCGCAGGTTGATAGGATGACCAATCCCGGCGTGATTATCAATGACATCCGGGTGGCGGTGCAGGAGGCGTGGAATAATATTGTAGACCATGCCTATGCAAATCAGACAGACGGACGCATCCATGTCAAAGTTGCGCTCGATACCTCTCGCCAGCATATCATTATTGAATTTCACGATAGCGGTGCCTCATTTGACTTTGATGTCGCCAACGTAACCTCGCCTACCGACCCGGTGAATATGGAAGAACGTGGGTTGGGGCTGTTTCTCCTCTATACATTGATGGATGAAGTCAACTACATGCCAAATCCCAACAACAATTTCTGGCGATTAATGAAGCATCTCGGCTGATTCTCCTTACTCTTTTGTAACAAGCGAAAAACTGCAAGGCACGCAAAGAACGGGTTCTGACCAAATGGAAACTTTGCGACCTTGCAGTTTTGCATGCGGAAATGTCCGTGTTCCTTTCGCTGCTCTCGCTTGCACTTTTGGCAGAAATCCGCTAGTCTATTTGCCTGGAAACAGATAAAAGAAACGATGAATGCTGAGCGATGAGCGATGGGAAACCCAATCCGCACTCAGCACTGCGCACTCAGCACTCAATAAAAGGGATTTTATGCGCATTTTGCTGCTCGCGCCCTATCCGCCCTATCCGCCACGCGGTGGTGGCGCATTACGGATGTATCACATAGTCCGTGAGCTTGCCAGACGGCACGAGGTGCATGTGCTAACATTTGTACCAGATACAGCCAGCGAAGTCGCGTTGCAACCATTGCACTCGCTTGCCCACGTCACCACCGTGCCCGGTCTGCGCAGGCGCAGCCTGTTGCAGCGTGCCTGGACAACGGTAAGCTCACTCTTGCCAGACATGGCTCTGCGCAACCATTCGCCACGCTACGGGCAAACCTTACGTAGCCTGCTCCAAACCCATACGTTTGATATTGTGCAAGCTGCAAGTATTGAAATGGGTGGTTATCAGCAGATATCACAAAAGCTCCCCCTGCCAACGGGAAAGCGTCCGCCACGCTGGGTGCTGGATGAGTTTAATGCGGAGTATGTGCTGCAACGTCGCGTGGCGATGACCAGTTTGCAGGATGTACAGACGTGGGTGGCCCATCATCTGTTGCTCAGGTTTCTGCGTGCTAATACGGGAGGATCGGGCCGTTCTACCAATTCTGGTAATGCGCAATCGCTCCCTGGTACGGTTTATTCGCTGGTACAGTGGCGCAAGCTGGCCGGTTATGAGCGACGGTTGCTGCGCACGTTTGACCATGTGCTGGCAGTTTCGGCAGAAGACCGGCGAGCCTTGCAGCAACTTGCGCCGACCACGGCGATGAGCATTCTTCCCAATGGCGTAGATACAACATTTTTTGCGCCTGATACACAGATGGAAGAACCAGCCGCAGAGCAGCAACCCACGCTGGTGTTTACGGGGACGCTGGATTTCCGCCCGAATGTGGATGCCATGACCTGGTTTGTGCGCCGGGTGTTGCCACTGGTGCAGGCACAGTGTCCGTCCGTTCGGCTAATGGTGGTCGGGCGAAATCCGCTTCCCGCAGTGCAGGCATTGCACGATGGTCGCAGCGTGGAGGTGGTGGGCGAGGTAGACGATGTTCGCCCCTACATCCAGCACGCGCAGGTCTATATCGTGCCAATGCGCATGGGAGGCGGCGTGCGGCTCAAACTGCTGGAGGCCCTGGCGATGCAGGTGCCGGTCGTCAGTACGTGGATGGGAGCCGAAGGTGTGCCAGAGTTGCGTTCTGGCACCCATCTGCTGTGTGCCGAGCAACCAGCCCACTTTGCGGCTGCTATCCTGCTGCTGCTCAATACTCCCGCATTGCGGCAACAGATGGGTGAACAAGGGCGCACCCTCGTCTGCCAACACTACGACTGGCGGGTTATTGTCCCCACACTGGAGCACGTGTATGCGACTATGAGAGAAGAGCAGGACATGGTATAATGCAAACAAACATGCATTGAATACCCCGGTAATTATGGCAAAGGTACACAAAAAATATGTCTGTCAGCAATGTGGCGCACACTATAGCCAGTGGATGGGCAAATGCCCGAATTGTGAATCCTGGGATAGTCTAACCGAGCAGGTTGAAGCCCGCGGCAAGTCATCCGGCAGGAGAGCTGCCAGCCCGATGGCCGGTAGTCGGCCGGTCTTATTGCAAGAGATTGTAGCGGCGAGTCGTGGTGTTGGCTGAGTCCGGCACGCGGGAGGGCATGG
>CAYFVX010000094.1:0-9483 GCA_964346425.1 uncultured Chloroflexaceae bacterium
GAATACCACGAATACCACGAATACCACGAATACCACGAATACCACGAATACCACGAATACCACGGATTTTTTGTGTTTGTTTGTGCATCGCTGTTCGTGATGCTCCGGGTTATGATACATGGTTTGGGGCAGGATGCAAGAGGGGAGAGATGTTCTCGGTATTTATGGTATGATGGATATACCTCGCAGCCTCTTTGCAGGAAGCAGTACAACTGGTGCTCGAAGCCAACCGTTTGCTGGCACAGGAGCAAATGCAAGGGCAGCAAATTATGAAAGATTTCCTGGCGCAAAAGATTTGCCGCGATTTGCAAGTACCGGCACCTTGAGGGACAGCAAACATCAGACCACGCCCTGGTCGGTATCCTGCTGGGCCTGGTCGTAGTCGGCGTGCTGACCGATGTCGAGCCAGTATTCGTGGATAGGGAAGCTGACGACGGTGCGGTGGAGGGCGATGAGTTGTTGTACCAGGTCGGTCATCTGGAATTGTTCACCCTGCGGGATGGCGGAGTAGACGGTGGGTTCCAGCAGGTAGATACCGGCGTTGACCAGGAAGGTTTTGCGCGGTTTTTCTTGCAGGGCGCGGATGTGGGGGCCTTCACATTCGACAACACCATAGGGAATCTGCGCTTCATAGGGGCGAACGGCAACAGTCATGTCGGCCTGGTGTTCCTGGTGATAGGCGAGCATGGCATGGAAGTTGACACGGGTGAGGATGTCGCCATTGATAACCAGCATGGTTTGTTCGGGGTTGGGGATGAGGCTCAGCGCGCCGCCGGTGCCGAGGGGTTGTTCTTCATGGATGTAGTGCAGGTTGATGCCAAAGGCTGCGCCATCACCGAAGTGCGCTTTGATTTTTTCTGGCTTATAGTGGGTGGTGATGTTGACGTGGCGGATGCCGATGGTTTGCAGTTGTTCGATGATACGTTCCAGCAGTGGGCGGCCACCGACGGGGAGCATGGGTTTGGGCAAATCTTCGGTGAGCGGGCGCAGGCGGGTGCCTTTGCCGCCAGCCATGATGACGGCATGGATGGGAGCGATTTGCTCCGGCAGGATATCCTGCATGGTGATGAGGTCTACCACACGCTCTTGTTCGTCGAGCAACGGGATGTGGCGCAGGGTATGGGTGCGCATCAGGTCGAGCAGGTGCAGATGGTCAGCGGTGACCGGAGCGGTGAGGGGATACGCGTAGGGCGAGGTGGTTTTGCGTTGCAGCAGCGTGTGGATGGGGGTGTCCTGGCTGAGGTTGTTGAGCAGGGCGCGGCGGATGTCCCCGTCGGTGATGGTACCAAGCAGGTGCTGGTCGGTATCTACGACGAGGGCAATGCCGCGGGTGTTGTGTTCGATGCAACGCATGGCGTCGCGGATGGTCTGGTCTGGCGTGATGAGCAACGGCTCGATGTCAGCCATGCTCTTGTTCCTCGGAGACTGGCTCAAAGCGAATGCCTTGCTATCTCGATGGATGCACCGGGCGTGCCGGGGCAGGTGACGGCGTGGAAACGCCGCTGGATTTCTTCCTGGCTTGAGGACATGGATATTGGTGCTCGTGGTCTAACCACTTTGTTTTGACGAGATCACAAGACAAGTGCATTTTTCTTGTCACAGGGCCAAATCGTCAAAAGAACATGGTCAGAACACTAGTTTTTTCCTGCGTGCAGGATTTCCTGAACTTTGTGTGCAAACTCTTCGGCATCCTGCACAATAACCAGCGCGACAATCAGGTCGTTGATGTGGGATGGTTGGGTGACCTGGCGCACATCCCGTATGAGTTTAAGTGGTGCCTGCGGGAAGCGGGTAATCAGCGCATTTTCCAGGGTCTGCTGGAGTTCATTAATATGCAGCTTTTCGGCTCGCTCGGCTTCCTTCGCTTTGTATTCTTCCTCTTTTGCTTTGTATTCTTCCTCTTTTGCTTTGTATTCTTCCACCTCTGCTTTGTATTCTTCCACCTCTGCTTTGTATTCTTCTTCCAGGGAAGCTATTCTTTGCGCAAATTCCGTTTCTTTTTCCTCCATCGCCTTGTCCATTGCTTCGGCTAACAGGGTGCTCCATATCTTCGATTCCATAAGACGTTCCTTTCCAACTAATCGCAGTAATTGTTCCGTGCTTATCCAGGGTTCCGCAAATGTGGTCAGGATAGAAAGCAGGTTTTTCTGGCGAGCTGGTTCGGTTACTCTGGTCAGGATGGTATTCAGTGCTTGCAGTATCAGTTCCTCTGAGACACCAGCCATCAGTGGGCTGAGCGCACATAATCCTGGACTGCTGCTTGCCAGGGCTGCCTGCGCATCAAGTTTCCAGAGTTGCACGCAAGAAAAATGGCAATGATAGACGATTTGTCCATCAATCCACTGCAACAGGGTATCTCCCATGTCACTGGCTTGTGTCAGGTAGACGACTGAGCCAATAACGGTCTTGTCAGGATAGCGTTGCGCCAGCCATGCCAGGTAGCTGGTCAATCGCCAGAGAATGCTTTTATCAGGGTATCCCTGCCACTCGACGACGAGCAGATATTCCTGGCCTTTGGGAGTTCGGATGTGCAGCACATTGTCCAGTCTGGTCTGGGTAGTAGGAAGTTCTATCGTTTCTACCTGTATCAGTTCGGCATAGGGCAGACCAAACAAAGGGAGCAAATCTTCGCCATGCTGCATCATCAAGACTTTGAGTGGTATATCGGTTTTCACATAATCCTTTCTGCTGATTTACTCTGCTTGCTTCGTTTCTTCCCTTTATTATACCGTATCTGGCGGGTGCTTTTCAACGTTATGTGGGATAGGACCATGGCTGTTGCAACGTCTGCAGTTGAACAACCGCAGACGTTGCAACAGCCCCAAAGAAAGATGGATACAGGCGGTGTACCACCGCAGGGTTGAGAGCCAATACCCTCAACAGGTGACACCCATTGAGGGTGCAGCCCTGTATCTGTCTGTTTGTTGTTTTTTGCGGCGTAACCGCAAAAAACAACAAACCCCACCAGAATGGTTTGGAACGCCCCTGCGTGCGTTTCCTGTGTAGACTTTTTTGTAACTTGTGGTACAATCCAAAAGGGGAGCATGATGAGTTACATCTGGAGAAGCCATCCATGCTAAAACATCGCAAGCCACTGTCGGTCAACGACCTTGACCTGCTCTATAACACACCACAGCAACGCGAAGAAGAAACAGCCCCACATTCCTCCTCGCAACTGACGGCTCGCCGTGCATTTGCAAGTATTGTTGAAACAGCAGTGCAGACACTGCTGCTCTTTTTGATTCTTTCTTCGCTGGTCGGACGGTTTGAAATCCAGCAAACCAGCATGGAGCCAACCTTCCACGAAGGACAGCGGGTGGTGGTCAGCCAGCTTAGCCACGCGCTGCCATCCTGGATGGACCGCACGGTGCATGCCGCCAATAATCCGGCACAGGCAGCTTTCGGCTTGAAGCGCGGGCATGTTGTCGTTTTCTATGACCAGGCCGACCATGAAGACCCGCCGCTTATCAAGCGGTTGATCGGGCTACCCGGCGAGACGATAGAGATACGCAATTCCGCCGTATTTATCAATGGTAAGCGGCTGCATGAGCCTTATCTGCAGAATGTACCGACCATGTGCCATGCGTATTGTGGCCCGCTGACGCTCGGCGAAGATGACTATTTCTTCATGGGCGACAACCGCATGGGTAGCCGTGATTCGCGCAATTTCGGGCCAGTCCCTGGCGAACAGATTGTCGGGCGGGTTATCATGCGCTACTGGCCGCTGAATGATTTTGCGCTGTATGAGTGACGTTCACTGGCTCCTCGGCACGCTCCCACTCCCTCACCTGGTTGCGATTGTTGGCCCCACGGCAGTGGGCAAAACCGACTTTGCCATTGAACTGGCGCAGCGCATTGATGGCGAGATTATCTCGGCCGACTCGCGCCAGCTCTATCGCGAAATGGAGATTGGCACGGCCAAACCCACTCCCACGCAACGTCGCACGGTTCCCCATCATATGATAGATGTCATCAAGCCGGATGAGCCATTTTCGCTTGCCAATTACCAGGAGATGACGATGGCGATTATTGCCGAGATAACGGCCCGCGGCAAGGTGCCTATGCTGGTGGGCGGAACGGGGCAATACCTCGCGGCCGTGTTGCAGGGTTGGACTATTCCGCGGGTGCCACCGCAGCCAGATTTTCGCGCCGCGCTGGAGCAGGAGGCGGAGCAGTATGGGCCACAACATCTCTATGAACGCCTGCGCCAGGTTGACCCGCAGGCGGCCCTGGCGATTGAGCCACGCAATACACGCCGCATGATCCGCGCATTGGAGGTTTACCACGTGACGGGCCAACCCATCTCGGCGCAACAGGCGCAGCAACCACCACCCTATCATATGACGACCTTCTGGCTGACGATGGAGACAGCAACATTGTATACCCGCATTGACCAGCGGGTGGATGCGATGATGGCAGCGGGGTTGCTGGCGGAAGTCGAAGAGTTGCTGCAACGCGGCTACCAGTGGCAGATGCCGTCGCTCTCCAGCCTGGGTTATATCCAGTTTCGTCCCTATTTTGACAGCGAGGCGACGCTAGAGGAGTGTGTGCAGCGGCTCAAGTATGACACGCACCGCTTTGCCCGCCAGCAGAAAAATTGGTTCCGCCGTTTGCCCGGACTGGCGATGGTGCCGATAGGGGAGACCAGATTCGGGTGAATAGTTGAAAAACGCAGAGGTGCAGAGGCGCAAAGGTGCAGAGAAGAAAACAAAGAAACGCCTGCACGCTCAAACCAGGATTTGCGTCATCCCCCACGCCAATCGGGTTGGCGGCACGCCACAAAAGAGCAAGCGGTCGCTTATGTGCGCAAAACTATGGAAATGATACCTACGTATATCTGTCGTTTTGCAGGCTTGACTCCCTTTATGCAGGGAAGTATAATAAGAAGCAACGGTTTCACTTTATTGTAGGCTAACATCATCGTACCCGTGTGGCGGGTAGTCAGGTGGAACCTGTGACAACGGAGGAAATCCGTGAAATGTTAATCCAGCGAGGATTCCCATGTTCGGAGTTCGAAGTACTAAAGATCCGGGAGGGATCTCAAAGGGCGGCAGCAGGTCGTTGATGACCTGTGTCGCCCTTGTTCTTTTGTTATCCAGGGGAATGGAGCATGAGTGTTGCTTTTCCCTTTAAACATATAGCAAAGTAAAGTAAGGAGGAAATCCCAATGCACTCAGATCTTATTGGCAAGATCGAGAAGGCCCGCCGCTACGCAGAAGAACCAGAACGCATTAAATTTCAAGGTTTCTCTGCGAAATTTCATGGAGGAAACAGCGAACACGAGATTATGTTGAAAGACGATGGGAGCTGGGTCTGCACCTGTTCATTTTTTCAGACGTGGGGCACCTGTGCGCATATTATGGCTATGCAAAAACTCCTCAACCCGATGCTTCCAGAACCTGCCCGCGAAGCTGAATTGTCTATTGAATTTAATGTGAATGGCGATAGTCCAACTGCCTGACAACCCGGAGCGAAACTCCTGATATTTTGCAGGAGGTTGCCTGAGCTTTTTTGATTGGTGCTCAGGCAACCTCCTGCTTTTCGAGTCACCTCTATGCCCCTGATTATTGCCCATCGCGGTGCTTCCGCTGACGCGCCAGAAAATACGCTGGCAGCGTTTGTGCTTGCACTCCAGCAGGGTGCCGATATGCTCGAGCTGGATGTGCAACAGAGCGCAGACGGGGTGCTGGTGGTGTTTCACGATGACACGACCGAACGCTGGAATGGCTCCCGCACGCCCATCTCCACCACTCCCTACGCCACCTTACGGTTGCTCGATATTGCGGGCGAACGTATGCCCACGCTTGAAGCGGTGTGTCACCTCGCCATCGAACAGCAGATAATGCTCAATATTGAAATCAAACAGGCGGGTATTGCAACCCAGATTATTGGGATGATACGACGTCACCGGCTGGATGAGCAGGGATTGCTCTCCTCGTTTCACGTGCAAGACCTGCACGACGCGCTGTGCATCGCGCCGCATATCCAGCGCGGCTACATTATGGGCAAACGCACGCTGCAACCCAATGTGCGGCTGCGCGAAAGCTGGCCCTTTTTTCATCTGAAGTCTGTCTGCGCCACCGCATGGCACCCGAACTACCAACTGCCGTTGCTCAGGTGGGTGCTACCACTGGTGCGCAAGGCGGGCTACGCGGTTTCGGTCTGGACGGTAGACGAGCCAGCCACTATGCATACAATGGTACAGTTGGGCGCGACGGGGATTATTACGAATAAACCAGCGGAAGCGGTAGAAGCGATGGAGCGTTAAAGCGTGGGAGCGATAAGAGCGTAAGAGCGGGGGAGCGTAAGAGCGGGGGAGCGTAAGAGCGGGGGAGCGGGGGAATGAGGCCATCCACCTTTGGCATGGCACGCGCAACCCTGCTTCCCTACTGGTGTCTGGTCAAGGGCAGGCGGTATCGTATCGGCGGGGGGGAACATGGGCAGTCAGCCGCCTGGGTACAATTGCCGCAATTCTGGATTGCGCGGTTGCCCATCACCATTGCACAGTATGCCCAATTCATAGCCGCTGGTGGCTATGATGAGCCACGCTGGTGGACGCCGCACGGCTGGGACTGGCGGCAAAAGAGGGAGCGCAAACACCCCTGGTGGTGGAGTGATGATGGCTTCCGCGGCGACTATCAGCCGGTGATGGGGGGTGACGTGGTATGAAGCAGTGGCGTATACGCGCTGGCTGCATGCGCACGTTGACCGCTGGTTGCCGGCTGGTATGACGCTACGGTTGCCCACAGAGGCGGAATGGGAAGCCGCAGCCGCCTACGATGGCCGCGGGCAACGCTGCACCTATCCGTGGGGCGCGGCAGAACCAACCCTGGAGTATGCAGACTTTGACAGGTCAATGAGCGAAGGACCTGTCGAGGTGGGTGGGCGACCAGCCGGGGCAGTCGCGTGTGGCGCACTGGATATGGCAGGCAGTGTGTGGGAAGTGATGACTAGCTCCTATGCCGCCTATCCTGCTGGTAGTAGCAGGGTGGTGGATGATTTTGGGAGAGAGGATCACCGGGATGTTCCCTGGCGCGGTGGAAGTTGGTTGGGAAATGGAGTATATGTTCGCTGCACGGCGCGGGTCCGCTATCTTCCCACCCTCGACTTCGACACCTACAGGGTGCGGCTGGTCGTTGCCCCGAAGCGTGCGTACTAATGTTCTGTTTTCTGTCCTTCTGAATCCTGTATTCTGCCCTTCTGGGTGCAGTGACGAGTGGCAAGTGACGAGTGACGAGTGACGAGTGACGAGCCGCGAGCGTCAGCGAGCGGACCTCGCAGGGATGGCTTTACGGAAAGGCTGAACGCAGAAGCGCAGAGGCGCAGAGAACTAAATTGGGCACGCAGTTGCTTATCATTCAGGGGCGAGGCGGGACGGGCAAGACTGCGACCTTGCTCAAGCTCGCGCACCTGCTCTACGAGCATCGGCATGCGCGGGTGCTCATCCTGACCTACAACCGTGCGCTGGTCGCTGATATTCGCCGCCTGCTGGCGTTGCTGGATGTCCGCGACGATGTGGCGCAGCAGAGCATTGCGGTCCAGACGGCCCACTCTTTCTTTTTCCAGCTTATGCGCGGGTTTGGCGTCATTCCTGCTCCCTGCAACGACTTTCTCGACCGATACGACGAGTACAAGATGACGCTGGAAATGCTCCTCTCTGCCCACAATGAGCGGGCTATGGAGTTGGTTCAGGAAAACAACGCGGCGTTTAGCTGGGATTTTATCTTTATAGATGAAGCCCAGGACTGGCCCACTGATGAGCGCAATATCCTGTTTGCGTTCTACGACCCGTCCCGCTTTGTGATTGCTGATGGCGGCGACCAACTCACACGAGGGTACCAGCGATGCAATTGGGCCGAGCCTGTTCCGACGGATCAGCGACAAATTATTACGCTACGCAAGAGCCTGCGGCTGAAGGCCGGCGTCTGTCGGTTTGCGAATGCGTTTGCGGAGCAGGTAGGACTGGATGACTGGAACGTTGAGCCATTTGGAAAAGACAAGGGGCGGGTGGTGGTGCTTTATGACCATTTCACCGCAAACCGCACGCTGTATGAGCAAATCTTCCACGATCACACTGAGCAGGGACGGATGCCTATAGATGTGTTGTTTTGCGTGCCGCCGCGCCTGGTGCAACAACGGAACGGTATGGTGGGGTCGGTCGTTGCCGAGACGCTGGCAAAGTGGGGCAGTGCATCCTGGGATGCAACCAACTCGGATAGTACGCGCCAGTATCCGGTCGACCAGAACCAGGTGCGGATTGTGCAGTACGATTCCTGCCGAGGGTTGGAAGGTTGGACGGTCGTGCATCTGGGGTTGGATGAGTTGTATGATTATAAGCGGAACAGGTATGCTCCTTCCCCAGATACAGGCGATATGTTTGCTGACCCGACCAGCGCAGCCCACGAATACGCGATGCGGTGGTTGATGATACCCCTCACCCGCGGTATCCACACGCTGGTGCTGCATATTTCCCCACAGACCACGCCCGACCATCCCGTCGTCGCAGCTCTGTGGGCGATTGCCGAGCGGTATCCCTAGCTTGTTGAGTGGCGAGGGCGCAGGTGTGGGTGATGAAGATGAGAATTCGCTAATCCCGGAGGAAGAGATAGCCACGATTCATGTGATGTTCCTTTCCGACAAGGAGTGTGGCTTGCAGACGCGGAAGAAACGTCACATGGGGGCAGATTCCGCGGTTCCAAACCGCGGCTACGATTCCCAACGGGGTTCTTGTCCTCAAAAAGTCTACACATGTGAGCTCTCCTCCCCCACCGCCAGCCGGTACACCTCGCCCTTTGGCACGCCAAGCTCTTTCGCCACCAGCCGCGCGGCGGCACTCGTGCTCTTGCCGGCTGCCTGGTGCTGCTTGAAGTGTTCCAGAATGGTTGCCTCATCCGGTGGGGTGGGCGGGGCGGTGATGGTGGAGGATGTGGTGATGGTGTGGGCTTCTTCGCCGGGCGCACTGCGGCTGCCGGCAATCACCAGCGTACACTCACCACGCGGGTGGTGGCTGGCGAAGTGTGCCTGCACCTCGCTGATGGTGCCGCGCACGAACTCTTCGTGCAGTTTGGTCATCTCGCGGGCAACCACCATCTGGCGGTGGTCGCCGAATGCAGCGCGGGCCGCTTCCAGCGTGCCCGGCAAGCGGTGGGGGGCTTCAAAACAGACCAGCGTGGCGGTCAGGGGGGCAATACTCGTGAGCAGCTTCTGCCGCTCGTTCTTCTGGCGCGGCAAAAAGCCCAGGTAGAGAAAGGTATCCGTGGGCAGGCCAGAGGCAACCAGCGCGGCGGTGGGGGCACTGGCCCCCGGCAGCGGTGAGACGGCAACACCAGCCGCCAGACATGCCTGCACCAGTTCAAAGCCCGGATCGGATAGGCCGGGCGTACCCGCATCCGACACCAGCGCAACATCGCCCGTCTGCAACGTCTTGAGCACACGCTCGATGCGTTCGTGCCGATTGTGGTGATGGTAGGAGATGCAGGGGGT
>CAYFVX010000095.1:0-9456 GCA_964346425.1 uncultured Chloroflexaceae bacterium
GCTGTTCATCTTTTTCCTGCAAGCGTTGCTCACGTTGTTGCAGGCTGGCAACTTCTTGCTCCAGTTTTGCAATGCGCTGGCGTAGTTGTTCTTCGGTGGATGGTGTTGTGTTTTCGCTAGTCATAGCTCTCCAATGTTCTTTATCTTGTTCAGATTGTTATCCTTCTTGCAAAACGTGCTGCACATATTCAGCCAGTGCTGCTTGCCAGGGACGTAGCTCAATGCCCAGTGCCGCAGCCGCGCTGTTTACCAGCGGGGAATAGGGCGGAGGCGTGCTGGCTCGCTGATAATCTGCCAGCAGGATGGGATGTATGGCGACATGCGTATATCCAGCCAGGCGTGCTATCTCCTGGGTAAAATCATACCGTGAGCAGTGTCCTGCATTTGTCAGGTGGTAGGTGCCAAAGAACGGTGTTTCTATCAAGCGGGCAAGTGCATCCGCCAGGTCTGGGGCATACGTCGGGTTGCCTACTTCGTCTGTGACCACGCGTAAGCCGCCTTCTGGGGGGGCTTTCAGCAGACGCAGCATCGTGCGGACGAAATTGCGTTCTCCCCCAAACAACCAGGCGATGCGGACAATATAGAATCGTTGCAACACTTCCCGAACTGTCTGCTCGCCTGCCCATTTCGATTGTCCATACGCATTCACCGGGCAGGGTTGGTCATACTCCCTATAGGGGGTGTTGCCTGTGCCTGGAAAGACTTCGTTGGTACTTATATAAACGAGCGGAATGTCAAGTTGTTGGCATGCGAGCGCAACATACTTTGTGCCCAGCGCATTGATACGGTAAGCAAGGTCGGGGTTCTGCGCACAGCCATCAACATGGGTGTAGGCGGCGGGGTGAATAACCAGCTCTGCACGGGTTTCAACCACCTGTTGCAGCGCGTCTGGACTCTCTAACTCGAAATCTCCCTGGTTGAGCGGTATAATTTCATGCTGGGGGGAGAGCCGGTGACAGAGTGCTTGTCCAAGCTGTCCATTTGCTCCGGTTATGGCAATAAGCATCTGGTGATATTACTCCTTACGCTACTTCACAAGAAATGTATACGATGGTAGTATAATGGACATGTCAAACAAGAGAAAGAGGAATATGCCGGTTTTAGCGATTGTCATTTTAAATTATAACCGCGCCGATTTGCTGAGCGATTGCCTGCACTCACTCTTTCGTTACCCGACTGATTGCGTGCTGGATGTCTGGGTGGTAGACAATGCGTCGAGCGACGATAGCGTGGCAGTAGTCCGTGAGCACTTTCCCCAGGTGCATGTGCTGATAAGCCGGCGAAATATTGGTTTTGCGGCTGGCAATAATCTTGCTTTGCGGAGAATACTTGCCGGCGAGGAAACCCTATCATCCCATGGCCGAGAAAACGGTCTTGAGCCACAGTATTATCCGCCAAACCGTCAATCCCTTGCCGACCACCAGAAGGCCCGTCGTGCGGCGGACTATATCTTGCTGCTGAACAATGATACGGTCGTGCCCCAGGGAGCACTGGATGGGCTGGTCAGCTACCTGGAAACCCATGCAGCAGTGGGCGTGGTTGGTCCCAAGCTCCTTTTGCCGGATGGGTCGCTCGATCTGGCGTGCCGTCGCTCCTTTCCAACGCCTGAGGTGTCGCTCTATCGTATGACCGGGTTGGCACGGGTTTTCCCACGCAGTCGGCGTTTTGGCCGGTATAATATGACCTATCTCGATCCGGATATTGAGACGGACGTGGATGCAGTAGTGGGGGCGTGTATGCTGCTGCGTAGCGGTGTGGTGCGCGAGGTTGGTTTGCTGGATGAGGCATTTTTTATGTATGGTGAAGACCTGGATTGGGCATATCGCATGAAGCAGTATGGCTGGCGTATTGTCTATTATCCGTCTGTTCATGTCTGGCATTACAAGCGGGCTGCCAGCACGCGGCGTGCGATACCTTCTCTCCGGGCATTCTATCAGGCTATGCGCATCTTTCATCGTAAGCACTTTGCCGCGCGGACGCCTGCGCCCGTCAATGCTTTGATTGAACTCGGTATTACTGTGAAGGAAGTTCTGGCTCTTGGCTACAATCTCCTCCTCCCCCCAGCAGCCCGCCGTGTCGGATAACCCGGTTAAACCAGTCCGACGGTTGCGGTTGGCAAATCCTGATAAACAAGTGTTCAGCATCATGTTGACGCTATTTTTGATGTTGTGTGATGCGGTTGCCTTCAATCTGTCGTTCCTGATTGTCTATTCGTGCCAGCTCACCGAAATCCGTGAGAGTGGGCTGAGCTTGCCCGATGACCCGCAGGAAATATGGATGGTAGTGGTTGTGTTGAATGGGGTGTTTGGGCTGACGTATGGCATCAATGGTCTCTACCACTTGCGGCGTGGTGCATCACGCGTGGATGAGGCGTGGAAGGTTGCCATTGCTGTTTCGCTGGCGGTGGTGCTGACGCTGGTGGTGCATGCGGTGTTGCCCTGGTTTGGGGCAATAGGGCTTCCTTTGACCGCGACGCTGCTTGTGTTGTTGTGGGTGGCAGTGGTGATGAGTACGGTTCTTTTGCGGTTGTTGTATCGCTCGTTGGTCTCCTGGCTTCGCATCCGCGGGTTTGATGCTCGCCGCGTCATTATCGTGGGCGCACGGGCTCCTGGGCAGGCCGTCTGGCGCACTATCCGCCGCAATCCAGCTCTGGGCTACCAGGTGCAGGGGTTTTTGTCGGATATTCATCCGGTTGGTTCACGTGTGGAGGGGTTGCCGGTGCTTGGTCGTTTACAGCAGTTGGAGCGGGTAGTACGGGCAACACGCGCCGATGAGGTTTTGATTGCGCTGTCCAAACGGTCGCAGTTTGAGTTGATGGAAGTGGCGACGTTGGCAGAAGATCATACGGTGGCGATTAAAGTCTATCCTGATACGTTCCAATTGATTACGAATAATGAGGTTTCGATTGGCGATTTGAGAGGGTTGCCGCTGGTGAGTGTCAAAAATGCGGCACTGGATAGTCCGGTCAATCAAGCATTGAAGCGTGGTCTGGATGTGGTTTTCTCGAGCCTGGTGCTGGTGGCAACTGCGCCTTTGATGATGCTGATTGCGTTTTTGATAAAAGTTGGCTCACCGGGGCCGGTGTTCTTTTTGCAAGAACGGGTCGGGATGGATGGTCGTCCTTTCTGTATGATCAAGTTTCGTACTATGCGGACGGATTCTGAAGTGCGTGGGCCGGGCTGGACGGTGCCCGACGACCCGCGAGTGACCTGGATTGGTCGCTATTTGCGCCGCTATTCGCTGGATGAACTTCCGCAGTTTATCAATGTGTTGCATGGAGATATGAGCGTTGTTGGCCCACGGCCTGAGCAACCCAAGTGGGTGGAACGTTTCAGCCAGGAGATACCGCGCTATATGCGGCGGCATAAGGAGAAGGCTGGTATTACGGGCTGGGCGCAGGTCAATGGGTTGCGGGGTGATACGAGTATTGAAGAGCGGACGCGGTATGATCTGTACTACGTGGAAAACTGGTCGCTGTTGTTTGATATCAAGATTATTCTGCGCACCGCCGCGGATGTGTTGACTGGGAAACAAGAGAATGCGTATTGAGCAGTGTTTTATTGCTGCAAGGGGAGGGTAAAACAGAAGGTATTGCCTATTCCCTCAACGCTTTCTAGCCAGATGCGTCCCCCATGCATCAATACGAACTGTTGACTGAGATAGAGTCCCAGGCCAAGCCCTTCCGCTCGTCGTCCCCCTGCGCGGTAGTAGCGTGTGAAGAGTCGCTCTTGCTGTTCGGGCGGGATAAGCGTTCCCTGGTCTGCGACGCGTACCAGCACCTCGCACACGGATTCTTGCTGGGGGACGGGTTGTTTTTGCTCGCCCTCTTGAGTCCACAAGGTCGCATGTTCTTCAATGCTCAAGCTCACGGTTACGCGTGTTTCGGCGGGGCTATATTTGATAGCGTTGCCGACGAGATTGGTTACCACCTGGCGAACCCGCATAGAATCGCATGCGACCATGATTTCTTCGTGCTCTGTTTCCAGCACAAGTTCACGCAAGGCTGCGGCTGGTCTGTTCTGGTCCAGCACTTGCCCGATCAGGGTAACGAGATTTATGCGTTGCAATTGCAAGCCGAGCTGTCCTGCATCCAGCCGCGATACATCCAGCAGATTATCCACCATGCGCAGCAGGTGGTTGACTTGCTGCGAGAGAATGGTCAATCCGCGAATGTCGCGTGGGTCGGCTTCCTGGCGTTTTTGTTCACGTTTGAGCAGCAAATCGGAGTAGGCACGCACGGATGCGAGGGGGCTACGCAGTTCGTGGGCAGCCACTGCGAGAAACTCATCTTTGGCACGCTCAAGTCGCTGGTTGGCGGTAATATCGCGAAAGATAACTACCGCTCCTTCTATGCTGGTGCCATCTTCGGAAAGGGTTGGGGCACCGCTAAAACTCATGACGCTGCTGTTGCGCTGATCTCCACGCAGCAACACCCGATAATCGTGAAAGATTTCGCCGGAGAGGGCCCGCGCCATCGGCAGTTGTTCAATCGGCAGGGGTTCCTCTGCTTCCAGGTCACGCATGCCATAGAAATCAACCATTGCACTCAATGGTTGCTGAAATGGGAGCGATTCCAGGCTCAAGAGGTCCATCGCAGCTTCATTTGCCAGCACCAGACGTCCTTTACTATCACAGAGAACGACGCCTTCCGCGATGCTGTTGATGAGTGTGTTGAGTTTGCGTCGTTCAAGTTGGCTATCTTCGTACAGACGCACGTTTGCTATTGCAAAGCCTATCTGGTGGCACAGGGGCATCAAGCGGTACATTTCTATTTCTTTGGGCAAGGTTGCTCCGCCATAGAATCCCAGTACGCCAACGACCGTTCCACCCACGAGAAGGGGAAGATAGACACAACTTTCCAATCCTGCGGTCAGTAATGGTTCTTCACCACGGTCTTCCAGGAGCGGGCGGGTGATGGGTTGCCCATAATGCACCACTTCTTCAAATGCTGCGCCCTCTACCGCAAATCGTTGGTGTGCAGCAACAAAGTCCTGGGGCAGGTGCATATGCGCTCCAAGTTTCAACTGGGCCTGGGCCGGGTCGAGCAAAAAAATAGCTCCTGATGAGAATGGGAGCATTTCCATCATAACTTCCAGAACGTTGCTCATCAAGGTTTGCAAATCAGTCGCGTTGCTAATGGCGGTCACGACCGCATCGAATGCGTTGAGACGATGGGATTGACGCTGATTTTCCTGGGCAAGCCGCGTGCTTTTGATGCCACTGGCAAGCAAACTGGCAAATGCTTTGAGCGCATCGCAATGCAGCGATGGCATGGGCGCAGTGAGCAAGCGGGGCGTGGAGTCTGCTGTGTGCTGTGGTGTTGCCGTTTCATCAGGAGCGGGAGGAAAGTCAAAGAGGTGCAATACTCCAATGGTTTCTTGTGCTGTGTGGAGTGGAATACAGGCGGTAATGACTGGTTCGCCAATCTGCTCACTGATGTCCTGGAAAAGTGTTTTATGGCGTTCACTGATGTTGCCGGCTGTTTGGGAAACTGGCGAAAATCCTGCAAGCATGAGCAGTTCGTTGCGCTGAAATGCCAGGCCGACCAGTGTTTCGCCCGGGTTTAACTGGCAGGATTGTAACTCCTCTAACGTTTTCTGACGAAGCGGCAATCCATACAGCGAGGCGACCTGCAACTTGCTGCTGCGCCGCTCATACAGCCAGAGCAGGCCGGCCTGGATTGTTGGCAGGGCTTTCACGATGTGCTCCATCGCTGAACTGTCCTGACAATGACCCGTTGCAATCAACTGTGAGGCTGTTTGCAGCAAACCAGCCAGCAAGGGGGTGGAGAAGGCAGGATACGCGGCAATTTCTTCGCCTGCAAGCGTTTCCCGTGTGTCAACACATATCTGTTCTCTGTCCATCATCATCTCTTCCATCATACCATAATTTTATTCATGGCGGAGTGCGTCTATGGGATTCAGTTGCGAGGCACGCACAGCCGGGTAGAGACCAAAGAAAATCCCCACGGCAAGTGAGGTAAGTGTGGCGAGCAGGATGGAATCCAGTTGCACGACTGCCTGCGCATTTTCTGAGAAATCTTTGAGAAACATTGTACCAATAGCAGAAAGTCCATATCCCAGGCCAATGCCAAGCAACCCACCAGTGAGACTGAGCAAGGTAGCTTCTACCAGAAACTGGGTGCGTATATCCTTCTGGGTAGCTCCCACGGCTTTGCGCAGTCCTATTTCGCGGGTGCGTTCGGTGACGCTGACGAGCATGATGTTCATGATACCAATACCACCAACCAGTAGCGAGATAGCGGCGATTGCTCCCAGAAAAGCGGTAATGGCACCGGTAATTGTGCCGAAAGAGGAGATAAGGTCTTCCTGGGTTACGATGGTGAAATTATTATCCTGATAGGTCAGGTTGTTGCGCAGGCGCAGCAGGTCTGTTATCTGCTCTATGGCGGCATCTATGCTTGCCTCGTCGCGGGCCTGGACGTAGACTACCGTGACTTCAACACGCCGTGACGTCGTGCCTGGGGAAGCAAATAGCCGTTCCTGAGCGGTGGAGAGCGGAATGTATATCTGGTCGTCATTTTCGCTGCTAAAGCCGCCACGCTCAGCCATAACGCCAATGACGCGGAAGTTGACGTTGTTGATGCGAATACGCGTCCCGATGGGACTGTTGCCATCGGGAAAGAGGGTATTGTAGACGCGATATCCCAGCACTGCCACCCGTGAGCGCAATTCCATAGCTTGCGTATCGAAGAATCTTCCCTGTTGCACCTGGGCATTGCGGACTTGCGGATAGTTGGGCATGACTCCCCCGATAAGCGCATCATACTGCGTGCCTGTATAGGTGACCATTGCCCGCCGGTTGAACTCTGCACATACTGCACTGACGGCGGGAACGTTGAGCGGATCTGCAATCGCTGCAATATCTTCGTTGGTGAGCGAGGGGGGGACTCGGCGATTGACTTCCGGGTCGTTTGTGCCACCAAAGAGAAAGATCAGGTTGCTGCCAAGTCCTTGCAATTCATTGGTCACAAGGTTCTGGATAGCTCCGCCAAGTGCCATGAGCGTGATAACTGCGCCTACGCCAATGATAATCCCTAGCATGGTCAGCAGCGAGCGCAATTTGTTTGAGATAAGCGCAGAGATGGCGGTGCGAAATGCTTCAAGCAGGTTCATAGGTTACGATGTTTCATTGGCAATCAATACCCGGTTTCGACCACTTCGTTTGGCTTCATAGAGGGCATGGTCTGCCATGCCAAGCAAAGAAGCCACGGAATTGCCGTGGTCTGGGAAACAGGCAATTCCGGCCGAAATGGTAATATTGCCCAATGGTTGCCCGTCATAAAAAACTTGCAATGTCTCCAACCCATAGCGCAATTCTTCGGCCCGTTTGTAGGTGTTTTCCACCGAGGCACCGGGCAGGATGAGGGTGAATTCTTCCCCACCATAGCGGCAGGCAATGTCTTCGGCCCGAATGTAGTGCTGGAGAAAGACGGCTACTTTTTGCAAAACGACATCACCAGCATCATGCCCATAGGTATCATTGAATTCTTTGAAATGGTCTACGTCCAGCATCACAACACCCACAGGTTGCTGGTGGCGTCCTGCTTTCCGTAGTTCACGTTCCAACGTTTCGTTCATGTAACGACGGTTGAAGAGGTTGGTCAGTGGGTCACGAATGGACTGGTTGTAGAGTTGTTCACGCAGATGCAGATTTGCCAGGGTCATTGTGACATGTCGGCCCATCATCACCGCCAACCAATCCAGTCGCTCATGTTCATGTTCTGGCACCGGAACGTTGGAACGCATATGCAGGATGCCAAACATCTGGTTATAGGTAATCAGCGGGATGCACAGATAAAACGGTGGGTGGCTGGAGATGAGATGTTCACATGGATCCAGGGAAAAGAATTCTGAAAAGAGATAGGATCGGCGTATCTGGAGAGCCTTGCATTTGTCTGGATGAAAGACCAGTTCAATCGGTGGGTTCTCTCCCCAGGTTGCCACGGATTCCATCAGGTAGTTTTCGGTATCCAGGATATACAGCGAACCTGAAATGCCTTCAAAAAATTGGGTTGCAAAACGGACAACGACCTGATAGACTTCCTCGACCTCAAGACATTGCTGCAAAAACTCATACATACCGTTGAGCATGGTTGTGTCACGGTTATGCAGTTCCAGTTCATTGACCCAGAGCTTGAGCCGCTGGTGGGCGTTCTGTAAGGCTTCTTCTGATTGACGCAGGGCTTCTTCTGTGCGTTTGCGCTCGGTGATATCTCGTGTAATACCTTCAACCGCAACTGCTGTACCATGTTCGTCGTAGACCAGCCAGTGGCGTTGCTCAACCCAGATTTTGTGACCATTTTTATGCACCAGCGGCAGAATAAGCGATTCCTGGTTGGTATTGGCGGACGAGGGAGGCATGCTTTCAAAAAAAGGGTAGCTTTCTTTGTGTAGCATTTTCAGGTCCAGGTCCGGGTCATTGTAATATTCTTGCTGTGTGTAGCCGGTGATATAGCGCACCGATGGGCTGATATATTCATACCCACGCGAAGGTTTGAGGCGATAGCGATAGATAATGTCCTGCGCGTTTTCTGCCAGGAGACGGAACCGTTTTTCACTTTCACGGATGGCCTCTTCTGTGCGTTTGCGTTCGGAAATATCCTGGGCGGCCGCATAGATACGCACGACGCGCTGGTGGGTTTCATCCCAGATTGGCTTCCCATGGTTTTGTAACCAGCGGACATCACCGTTGCGCGTTATCATACGAACTTCGACCACATTGGTTTGCCCGGCCAGCAATCGTTCATGATGTTGTCGAAAGAGTGGTTGGTCTTCCGGCAGGATGATTTGCATACGCCCTTCATGGGTTGCGATTTCCTGAAATGTGTAGCCTGTGTCGCGGGTAAACGCATCGGTAATCCATTCCAGGTTGATCGCGCCGTTGCGCTCGACAATCAGCGAATACACGTAATCAGACACCAGTTCGGAGATAGCACGGTAGCGTTCTTCGCTGCGCTGCATTGCTTCTTCGGCCTGGATACGTTCGGTGATGTCACGGTTACTGACCCGATTGCCCATCCAGATTCCATCTGCACTGAAGACTGGCTGAAAGACGTGGCCTATCCAGCGTATTTCCCCCCTGGCGGTGATAATGCGGAACGCCAGTCCAAAGCCATAGCCATAATCATCGCAATCTTTTTTGCGTTCAATCCGTTCCATGCGCAGATGATTTGCGACATAGGCGTAGTCATCAGGATGGATGATGCGATGCAGCAGGCCGGGATTGTCAAGAAACTCTTGCTGGCTATAGCCGGTGATACGTTGGCAGGAAGGGGAAACATAGATGTAGTTGCCATCTGGCCCGATCCAGTATTCCCAGTTGTACGTAAAGTCTATGAAGGTGCGGAATTTTTCCTGGTTTTCTTTGAGGGTTGCTTCCTTTTGCTTCTGTTCGGTTGTATCTATGTAGGAAACCTGCACGGCTGGTTTTCCA
>CAYFVX010000096.1:0-9423 GCA_964346425.1 uncultured Chloroflexaceae bacterium
GTGCAGCTTCGCCCGACACCGCATGAGTATAGCCTCTACTACGATATTTAATGGTGTCCTCCCAATTTCTCTTGTTTTTTGTGGCTCTGCCGCAAAAAACAAGAGAAAAACGGGGCTGAGAGCCATGTTCCTCAACAGGTGTCACCTGTTTTTTGTGCGACTTACGCACGGCAAAAAACGCACGCAACTGCGTGCCACTCCAAAGGGGAGCGTGCGGGAATCTGGTTCCCGCACGCTCCCGCAGGTGTCCCCCGTTGAGGGAGCTATGTCCGTTCAATGTTTTCGCGCAGCGGGGCCAGACCGCACAAAACTCCCCTTTCGTCGTATTCCTGGTTTCTGTCTGATTATCCGAATTGGAGAGGTTACCCGAAAGAACGAGTATGCTCCCTATCATTATTGTTTCCTATAACACCGCCAACCTCCTTCAGGAGTGTCTACAATCACTCCGTGATGGCTGTACTCTTCCTCACCAGACGCTCGTTGTAGACAACCACTCGCACGATACCAGTGTTGATCTCGTCCAGACCCACTTCCCGGAAGTTCATCTGCATGTCCTGGACAGGAACTACGGCTTTGCTACCGCAACTAACATTGGTTTGCGGTTGCTGGGCTTCGGTGAGCCATATGGCGAACGCCAGTCTGCTTCCCTCCCAGACTCGGTCCTGCTGCTCAACCCGGATACCCGTATCCATCCCGGGGCACTCGAAGCCATGAGTGTATTCCTGCAACACCATCCACGCGTCGGCATGGTTGCTCCCCGTCTGCTCAACCCGGATGGCAGTATCCAGGCTGCCGCGTTCCGCTTTCCTACCCTGAGCATGAGCCTGCTGGACGTCTTTCCGCCCGGTGAAGTCCTCCCCGGCCGCTGGTACAATTCCTGGTGGCATGGGCGATATCCTGAAGAACAAACAGCGACTGCCCCTTTTCCGATTGACCACCCCCTCGGAGCTTGTATGCTCATCCGTGGTCCAGTTATCGAAGAAATCGGTCTGCTTGACGAACACTATTTTATGTATAGTGAGGAAATTGACTGGTGCTGGCGCATACGTAAAGCAGGTTGGGCTATCTGGCAAGTTCCCCAGGCCCGCGTCACCCATGCCGGCGGAGCATCAACCAGTCAATTTCGCCATCGCATGCTCATCGAGTTGCACCGCAGCCGTATCCGTTTCTTCCAGCAACACTACAGCCCGACCTTTCTGCTCCTTCATCGTGCCATCACGCGGGCAGGGATGCTCCGGGCAACGCTGCAAAGCTGGCTACGCTACATCCGCCATCAGATTGCCTGCCAGGAACTTGCAGCCCGTCTCCATGCCTATGGAAAAATCAGTCATCTATGACAACTGGACTTTGTCCATTTCTTGCTGCGCAGCAGCAACGCCCTGGTGTCACGCATATATGTGACCGCTTGCTCGCTGGCGGCTTCGCCGCCAACCCGATTGGCGTGGGGTGTGTCGGTTTTTCGACTTCGTCGAAAAACCGACACACCCCACCAGGGGAGGTTTTGCGGGGTTGCTGCCCCGCAATCTCCCCATACGCTTTACGGGGATTTTTGCGCACATCGGGGGATTCATGCGACCATGCAAAAAATCCAATGGGGCATTCTTCTGCCAAATACACCGTTTCGTCCATGTGCGCACATGGACAAAGTCCAGGACAAGAAATACCCCAAAACAGTTGCGTAAGCTGTGAGCCAGTGGTATAGTAACCATGACTTACAAAAATCTGGTAAGTTTATTATTGGGCTAATCGTAAAGGACGATTTTTCCAACGAAAGAGGAGCTGAGCACACGCACAATGTCAACAGAAACACTACGAGCTGATGTGGCAGTCTTTATAGACTTCGAAAACGTCTACGTCAGTGTGCGTGAAAAACTCGACGCAACTCCCAACTTTGAGTCCATTATGGACCGTTGCAACGATCTCGGCCGCGTAGTTATTGCACGTGCCTATGCAGACTGGTACCGCTATCCACGCATTACCAGCGCACTCTATGCCAATGGCATAGAACCTATGTATGTTCCCACCTACTACTACGATAAAGAGATGGGACGTACCGGCCGCGCTATCAAAAATAGTGTGGATATGAACCTCTGCATTGATGTCATGAAAACCTTGTTTCTTAATGACAACATTGGCAAGTTTGTACTGGCTACCGGCGACCGGGATTTCATTCCACTGGTCAATAGTATTCGACAACAGGGCAAGGAAGTTATTATTATTGGGATAGGAGGGGCAGCCTCCACACATCTTGCGCAAAGTGCCGATGAATTTATCTTCTACGAACAACTCGTTGGGAAAGCATCTGTACCACCCATCCGGAAGGCAAAAGGGTCAAAAGTTGAAACGACTCCTGGCAACGCCGCACACACAAAGGCAGATACCGTTATCGAACCGGATATCTACGATACGCTCGTTGAAGCTATCCATGTTGTGCGTGAGCGTGGCTATCTTTCAACTCTTGGTTCTTTGAAACTGGTTATGAAAGAACTTATGGGTGGTGACTTCAAAGAAAGTCGCTACAAAGATTCCAACGGGCGCAATTTTGCGAAATTCAAAGACTTTGTGATAGATGCAGAGAAACGCGGAAAAGTGCAGATATACACCAACGGGACGGTCAGCGAGGTCTTCCTGCCAGGTGAAGATGCCAGCAAACTTTCGCAATTCTCAGATTTCAAGGAGGAGACTCTCACAGAAAGTCAGGAACCATCCTCGACAAATGGGAGTAATGACCAGCCACCAGCACCATCTTCTTCATCCTCATCTTCATCCTCATCATCCAGTCGTCCCCGTCGCCGTCGCCGACCCAAAAATCAGCGGCAAGACAAAGACACCTCTCAATCATCAAACAAAGAAAAGAAACGTGCTGAAAAAGAGAAAGAGGAGCAGAAAAAAGCTGATGATGAGATGCTTGAGCATGTCAATGGTATGACGATGCAAGACCATAAACGTGCTCTGGAGATGGAAGAAGAAGATACACCCGATAAAGAAGAGTATCTGGAACCAGCAAACTCAACATCTGAGGAACCAGAAGAGCCTGATGAACATTCGTATTCGCCGACCAGCGAGGTCGCCACGCAGACAAGAGACGAAATGCTTGCTGATGGTGATTTTCCTGAACTTGAAGACGAAAGCTCATTGCTCTTTAACGTTGGAGAGGCAATCACCCTTTCGCAGATGATTGACTTTCTCTATTCAGATGAAGATTTGATGACTCCTGCTGAAGGACGTAGCGAGGAAGTTCCAGCACATGAACCTGTTGTCCCTGAACCAGAAACCACTGAAGACATCGGGAGTTCCGAAGAAACACGTACATTAGCAGCAGATGAAGAACCGTCAACACCTTCTGTTGCACCAGAAGCAGTAGGCGATGCACCACCAGAAGCATCCCTTTCCAAAATGTCAACCGATGAAGATACTGATTCTTCATCGCCAACCACCGAGACTGCCGAAAAACCTTCTGCCGAAGAGCAGGAAGCTATCCATTTCACGGACGAAGAATGGCAGGCATTTTGTCGCATGATGAAGGAGTTTCCCAGGCCAGTTTCATTTGCCCATATTTTTGATTCCCTCCGCAACCTGCGGAAAGAACAGGTTATCACGCGCACCAATGAGCAACTGCGCCACCTGGTCAAACAGGCTATCAATAAAGGCATACTGGAACGAAGTGGTCGCGGGAAACGAGTCTATTACTCACTGAAAGAGAAGGAGAACGAAAACGAGGAAGCACAACAGACAGAACAACAAAATGGACAGGAAGCGCAAGAAGAAGCAGAATAAAGGGTGAACCAGAGCTAAAGGATACTCCGGTGACAGCGATAAAAATCTGTGGTTTGCGCACACCAGAACAAGCACTCGCAGCCGTTTCGGCAGGTGCAGATATGATAGGACTGGTATTTGCTGCCAGTCGCAGAAGAATAAATGAAGGACAGGCAGAGCAGATTGTTGCCGCGACGCGTGGGCATGTGGCGGGCAACCAGGTGCGGATTGTCGGTTTGTTCGTCAATGAAAAACCCGCAACTATCAACAAGATAGCCGGGCATTGTGGACTCGATTATATCCAACTCAGCGGGGATGAGACACCTGAGCATGGACAATTGCTCTGCCGCCCGGTTATCAAAACGATTCGGCTCACTGGTTCAGCAGAAGAGAACGCATGGCTGATGCCTGCCACCGATCAGCCTGGGTATGACGCTGTCCATGAAACAATCAGCAAACCCGAACAACCAGAGCCAGCCGAGGGATCAACCTCGGCTGGTCAGCCGGCAAAACCCCGTTTTGCTCCCTGTCCCTTTATCGTTGATGCGCAAGTCCCAGGAGCATATGGTGGCACCGGCGTGTTGGCCGATTGGGACGCGGCGGCTGCGCTGGCACAAAAGCAGCGTTTTCTGCTGGCAGGTGGCTTGACTCCCGACAATGTTAGCGAAGCTGTGCGTCAGGTTCGCCCCTGGGGAGTTGATGTCAGTAGCGGTGTTGAAACCAATGGAGTCAAGGATGAGACTCTGATAGAAGCATTTATTCACGCAGTACGATCAGTAGGCTGATACGGAAGCAAGGTACTTGAACACAAAAAACGAAGGAGGTTCTATCGTGAAAAATTTCGGCAAATTTCTTGGACTGGTTGCACTGGTCGGCATTGTTGTCGTGGTGGTCCGGGCTATTCGCCAGTATCGCCAGGATAGTGTTTTTGAGCTTGGGCCTTCCAGCAGCACGACCGGTGGCCCCAATGGCGGCAGTGGTCAGAAGCGTAAGATTAGCCCAGAGCTTCTGGAAATTCTGGCTGATCCTTCAGACAAGGGACCAGTCGAGTTGTTGGAACAAGACGGCAAAGAATGGTTGGTCAATCCGCGCAATGGATACCGCTACCCCGTGGAAGATGGCATCCCCATCATGCTGATTGAAGAGGGCGAAAAGTACAAAGATGAAAGCCTGATCCGCAGCAACTAGTCAATTGTGCTGCACAGATAAGGGGGAAGGGACCTCAGTGGGTGGGTGCGTGAGGTAACCTGGTTCCCTCACACTCCCCACGGCAAAGCTGTGGCAAGCGGCTACGTGCATTTTTTGCCGTGCGCAAGCAGCACACCAAACAGGTGACACCTGTTGAGGGGGAGGGGACACTGTCCCATCCCCCTTATCTGTGTGTGCGCAGAATATTTTGCAACCCACTTTTGTGGGTATCTGGTGGCAACAGAATCTCATGGTCAAGACCCCTTTCCTGACTTTCGCACAAAGAAACCCCACTCCAAAAGCCAGGATGGCTACCCACTCTTTTTGGGAAGCCAAAGATTTCATATATTAAAATCATAACAAACTTGTATTATAGAAAACCCTGGTTGTTATAGACATCTCCCCCTGACTCATTGTATAATCTTACATGAAGTCGTATCCACCCCTGTTGTTGCTTCTACTGCAAGTTTCCAGATGACGAGTTCTCAGGACGTAAGCGGTAAGTCATACTGAGTAAGCCCAGAGAAAGAAAGGCAGGTAGCACCACAGAATATCGTGGAGTATCCTCAACGCAGTTACCCCAGGGGATTGCGAGGGGACTTGTGTCCCCTCGCAATCCCCTTCTGGTGGGGGGTGTACGTTTTTCGACTTCGTCGAAAAACGTACACCCCCCACGGTAAAATCCCGTCCACGATGTTTCGTGGTGCTACCGAAAGGCATAGAACGAAGAGAAAAAAACCTGCAATAACGCAAACCGGGTGTTTACTATTTTCGATCTTCATATGAAAAGTCAAGGAGGACAGATATGCAACAAGATCAATCAGAACGTGTGCAGTTTGAAGAGGAAGATCAGCAAGAAGAATCTTTCAAACCAACTGGCACGTTTTTATTCGTTATTTTAATGCTGGCAGGCTACGCACTCTATTGGGCGTATATCTGGTTCATTGTCGTTATTGAGCAGGGTTATAAGATATAGATGAGGTCACGCTATGCATATCGATCAACTGGAACGATACTGGCTCATAGCTGTCTTTACCATCATCGGTGCTTTTGTCGCAGCTCTGTTTGCCAGTGCTCTGATCTTTGGTGTCCGGCTGCCAAGTCCAGCAGAACGAATTGACCCCCAATCTCTGGGACCCAAACAAATTGACCAGACGGAATTTGCCGAACCCGGCGTGCGCCATATGGGAGGCAATGAATATACTGCACACGTCCTGGCGCAGACATGGTTTTTTAAACCAGATGAGCTCTGTGTTCCGGTCGGTGCAGACGTCACCTTTTTCGTGACCAGCAAAGATATTACCCACGGTTTTATTATTGAAGGCCACAACGTCAACCTGATGCTGATACCTGGCGAAATCTCCCGCACGACTGCACCTTTTAACCGCACCGGCACATTTCGTATCATCTGCCACGAATATTGCGGATCGGGACATCACACCATGATCGGAAAAATAATCGTGGCGGAAAATGCTGAAGCTTGTGCAGAATACAACCAATAAGGAGGCTTAGTGATGCAGGCTGTTCAACCTTCATCCCACTCTGCGCCCCGCCTTACGTACTCCCAGGTCTCTATGTTTACCTGGGAACGCTGGCTCATCGGCGCACATATCATTGTTGCCTTGATTGCGCTCATACCAGGTATTTTAATGGGGCCTTTTCAAGCCTTTCGCCGCTCACCCGCATTCATGGCAATGTTCCCGGATTGGCAAATTCCACTCTTTCCCAACTACTACAATGCTCTCACCGTGCATGGCGTGATGAATGCCCTCTTCTTTACCACCTTTTTTATCGTCGGTTTTAGCTACTACGCCACGCAACGCTCCCTACAACGCCCACTCTGGAGTACGAAACTCGCATGGGTTGCTTTTGGGGTTATGGTAGCCGGGCTTGGATTGGCAGCTTATGGTATTATAGTCAAGCAATCGAACGTGCTCTATACCTTCTATCCACCCTTGACCGCCGACCCCACCTTTTACCTGGGACTGACCCTTCTGATCGTCGGCACCTGGCTCGTATCTTTCAACATTTTCCGTACCTACACCAGTTGGAAACGCGAAACCCCGGCGCAACCCGTCCCGCTGGTCGTCTTTGGTGTCATCTGCAACCTGGGCATGTGGTGTCTTGCCACGGTCAGCGTGACGATTGAAATGCTGGTGATGCTCATACCGGCTTCATTTGGCATGCGTACTCTCACGGATCCGCAACTGGCACGCACCCTTTTCTGGTTCTTCGGGCACCCGCTGGTCTACTTCTGGCTCTTTGTCGCCTATCTCTCGTGGTATACCATGCTGCCCAAACAGGCCGGCGGCAAACTCTTCAGCGACCCGCTTGCGCGGATTGCATTCTTGATGCTGGCAATTTTCTCGGTGCCTGTCGGTGTGCATCACCTCTTCTCCGACCCCGGGGTGAGTGAAACTGCCAAAGGTATCCACACCGTCTTTACGTTCATCGTCGCTGTGCCCAGTCTCATGACCGCTTTCAATGTCGGGGCTGCGCTCGAACTGGCTGGCCGCCGACAAGGAGCAAAAGGCAAATTTGACTGGCTCTGGAAGCAAAACTGGAAAGACCCGATTGTGTCTGCACAACTGGCTGGCTTGTTCCTGTTCATTGCCGGCGGCTTTAGCGGGCTTATCCAGGCTTCCTTCACCCTGAATATCAAACTGCACAACACCTCCTGGGTACCGGCCCATTTCCATATGACCCTTGCCAGTGCCGTCACGCTGACCATTATTAGCGTCGTGTACTGGATTATCCCAATGGTTCGCCAGCGAGCATTGTGGAGCAAAACGCTGGCTCATGTGCAGATTATTCTCTGGACTGTTGGCATGATTATCTTTGGGCATGGGATGGGGGCGGCCGGGCTTGGTGGTGTGCCACGCCGCACCGACCTCTCACAGGTTCCCTCGGCAGAGCGGCTCGGTGGAATGTCCTACATTCCCGAACATACCGCCATCTGGTTGAATACGACAGCTATTGGAGCTGTGCTCCTGCTCATCAGTGCTGTTTTGATCTACCTGAACGTTGCAGGCACCTTCTTCCTGTCGAAAAAACCGCTGGAAGAGAGCGAAAGTGTTATCTGGACCGAAGGCGATGCTACAGCCCCACTCTGGTTGGAACGCTGGGGCGTCTGGCTGGGTGTGATGTTGTTCCTGGCACTCATTGCCTGGGGACCCGTTTTTGCTTCGGGTGTTTACTTTGATGCACCGATCTATGGGCCTATGGGTTCACCTATCCGCTAATGCCCGCTTTTCTGGGGTCTGGGGTCTGGGTTTGACCGAACCTTTGCGTCTTTGCGCCTTTGCGTGAGGCCCATGCCCTGGACTTGACCAACAGAGTCCTGAGATGGAAGAGGGTATGGAAAGAGGGTGACACCGTGTTCGGGTGAATCGTTGAGAAAACCGGTGCGATAGAGCGCATTGCAGCCGCTCATGACTCATCACTCATCTTTCGTCACTGGTATGACCCGTTCAATTCAGGGAATTCGGGGCGAAAATTCAGGGTTTACCCTATTGCTTTTTGCGTAAAACCGGCATATATTATAGTTAGTAATGTTTTAATGCACGGAAATCATGCATAACCATCAGGCCCAGGGTGGGGATTGCATTATTATGAACAAATAATATCTTTCAGGTATAGGAATAATGTTTGAATGATATATATATTATCGCAAGCGTACAAACCGGTCTTCCCTCAACGTGGAGGGAACGCATAGACCACCAATCGAGGAAGATACACGCATCACAAGTGAAAGGAAGGTTTCCGATGGCTACAAAAATGACAGAAGCAACGGCAACTACTCAGGTTGCTGTGCAGCATGACACGCTTGGCGAGCTGATTTTGTCTATTTTTGCGGCAATGTTTCTTGGTTTTGGTGTCACCCTGCTCGGCATCAGTGCTGCATATGTGCAGGACCTGGAAACACTGCGCAAATTTCCTGAATCGGTCTGGCTCTTCGTGTGTGGCGTTCCCACCGAAGAACCCATGGTGCTCCCGCTGCTGATTAGCCTGGGTGTGCTGGCATTGATCGGCGGGGCAGCCCTGGTTGTGATTGACAAGAAAATGCCCGCAATCAAACAACGGTTGATTTCCAAAGTCTCCAAGTCATAAAACCTGTTTCTCTTCTCTTCATCTGGAGGGGTGCTGGTCGTATCAACGACCAGCACCCCTCTTTTTGTGCTGCGCAGCATCCTCAACAGGCGGGTCACCTACGGTGAGCTTTGCTTGCGCAAAGCGAGAAACGCACGGAGCCGCGTGCCTGGGCTATCTGGTGGGGCAATACCTTTCAAAGAAGCCTTGCTTGTCGCAAGGGGTGATGGGGATCAACAGGTGTCACCTGCGGTGGGCTTTGCTTTCGCAAGGCGAAAAATGCACGCAAGAGCGTGCCAGCCAATTCTGGTGGGGTGTATGGTTTTTGCGGCTTTGCCGCAAAAACCATACACCCCACTCCAAAGGGGAGCGTGAGGGAACCTGGTTCCC
>CAYFVX010000097.1:0-9333 GCA_964346425.1 uncultured Chloroflexaceae bacterium
GCAATGGAAGGCGGTAAAAAGAGGGGTGTTTACGGTGATGGTGCTGTTACTGGCAGGCATGGCTCTGCTGCCAACAGGAACGCAGGCGCAGGAGGCTGAGGTGACGTTGACAGTTGTCAACGAGAGTTCGCAATCAATTTGCTACGTGCATATTTCCCCCACCACATCAATGGAATGGGGCGATGATTGGCTGGGCGCAACAGAGGTTATCTTGCCGGGGGCCAGCCGTGCATTTCAGCTTGCAACGGGCGAATACGATGTCATGCTCAGCGATTGCAACGGCAATACCCTGCTGGATCAACGCGGGTTGAGCATGACCGCAGACTACGAGCTGCGCTTCATGGGGAGCGACACCAGGGGGGAAATTCCCGTGTCATCAGACGACTCCGCAACCCAATGCGATACCAGCCGCCAGGTGACGCTGACCATTATCAACGAGAGTTCGCAACCCATTTGCTACGTGCATATTTCCCCCACCACGTCAATGGAGTGGGGCGATGACTGGCTGGGCGCAACAGAAATGATTATGCCGGGAGCCACCCGCGCATTTCAGCTTCCCGCATGCGAATATGATGTGATGCTCAGTGCGTGCAATGGGAATACACTGCTGGATGAACGCGGGTTGAATATCACCGCAGACTACGAACTGCGCTTTACAGATGAGGAGAGCAGGGAAATCCCCGTGGCGGCAGAAGAACCCGCCGCAGACGAGTGCGACGCGCTCTACCAGGAAGGGATATCTTCCTACCAGGAGGCCAATTATGATGCGGCAAACCAGGCATTGCAAGCAACCCTCACCTGCTATCAGCAAAGCGGCGACCGCGAGGGCGAGGCAGACGCGCTGCACGTGCTCGGCGTGGTTGCCGAAGAGCAGGAACAGTATGCGGCGGCGGAAGCATACTATCAACAAAGTCTGACCATCAAGCGCGAAATTGGCGACCGCGAGGGCGAGGCATACACGCTCTTTGGGCTTGGCAATGTTGCGTTTGGGCAGGAACAGTATGCCGTAGCGGATACGTACTACCAGCAGAGCCTCGCGCTCTTTCAGGCAACGTATGACCAGCCGAACCAGGCAAAAACGCTCTACAATCGCGGGGTTGTCGCCTTCAAGCAGGGCCAGCAAGATATGGTAAGTAAAGTGCGGGCCCAACTGGAAGCGGAAGAAACGCGCCGCCGCCAGAGTGGGCAGGAAGCCCGTCCGCCCATGGCTCTCTATCACCGAAACCACTTTTACCGGTATACCCGCTATGCGGCAGCGAAGACCTATTACCAGCGCAGCATGACAATCTATCAGGAAACCGGTAACCACCAGTGGCGAGCGCATGCACTCTACAGCATGGGTCTGGTCGCCCAGGAACAGGGCCAGTATGCCGAGGCAGCAACGTACTATCAGCAGAGCCTTGCGCTCTACCGGGAAATTGGCGACCGTGCGGGCGAGGCGGACTCGCTCTTCCGTCTCGGTTATATCGCTCACGAACAGGAGCAATATACCGAAGCGGAAGGGTATTATCAGCAATGTCTGCCCATCTATCAGGAGTTGGGCGATAGTCATGACGAGGCAGCCACGCTCAACAACCTCGGCGTTGTCGTTGCTGACCAGGAACGCTATGCGGAGGCGGAATCCCTCTACCAGCAAAGCCTGGCTATCTATCAGGAAATCGGTGAACATCACGATGCTGCGAACACGCTCAACAACCTCGGCAATGCTGTCAGAGCACAGGAACGCTATGCGGAGGCGGAAGCATACTATCTGCAAAGTCTGGCACTCTATCGCGAACTTGGTCATCTGCAGAACCAGGCAAAAGTGCTCAATAACCTCGGTGATGTGGTCGAAGCACAGGGACGGTATGCGGAAGCGGAAGAATATTATCGGCAGAGTCGTGAGTTGTCGCAGGGTACTGGAGGCAACGCTCAGGGAGTGGGCACCGATTCGTCTGCCGCATTCGCCCCGGCCAGTACCGACCAACGCTGCTTTGCCGAAACCGGCCACTGCATCGCGGGGGCCATCCGCACCTACTGGGAGCAGCAGGGCGGCCTGGCGGTGTTCGGCTATCCCATCACCCCGCAGCGCGAGGAGACGATTGAGGGCACAACGCTCTCCGTGCAATGGTTTGAGCGCGACCGGCTGGAAGACCACGGGGCAGCGGGCGTGATGGCGGGTCGGCTGGGCGCGGATATGCTGGCACAGCGCGGCACGCCCTGGCAGAGCTACCCACAGGTAGAAACAGCCGCCGACGGCTGCCATTTCTTCGCAGAAACGGGGCACAGCCTGTGTGAGCCATTCCTGAGCCACTGGCAGCAGCAGGGCGGCCTGCAACGCTTCGGCTACCCGCTCACCGAACCTATGCAGGAAACTATCGGCGACTGGACCGGCCCGGTGCAATATTTCGAGCGACGCCGTCTGGAGCACCACACCGAGAACACGTCACCATATGACATGTTGCTCGGCTTGCTGGGGAGCGAGGTACAGGAGCGGTAGAACGGTAGAACGGTAGAACGTTGCAGCGTTGGAACGTTGGAACGTTGCAGCGAGGCCGGGCATTCAAACGCAGAGGCGCAGAGGCGCAGAGGCGCAGAGAGGTGCGGAACCTTTGCGTCTTTGCGTCTTTGCGCGAGGCCCTGTCCGAACCTTTGCGTCTTTGCGCCTTTGCGCGAGGCCCTGTCCGAACCTTTGCGTCTTTGCGCCTTTGCGCGAGGCCCTGCCCGGACTTTACCAACAGAGTCTCGGATGGGAGAGGGGTTGGGGAGCGGGTGAAGGCGTGCCCGACCGCCCCTCGCCCTCGGATGGGAGAGGGGTTGGGGAGAGGGTGAAAGCGCGTTTGGAATACCCGTTAAGTTGACGCCTATGCCCACTATCCCCCTTTCAGCCTTGAGGATGGGGCACAGCAGATAGCCAGGACCTGCATACTGATACCAGTGACGGGTGATGAGTGATGAGCCGCTGCAATGCGCTCTATCACACCGGTTTTCTCAACTATTCACCCGAACATGGTATGAACGCAACCCCTGCCCCGAAAACTACTCATACGCCAGCACTTCGCGGATGGTAATGCGCAACGCATTGCGCGACGGCAGAATACTCGACAAAAGAGACAACAGCAACACCAGCACTAGCCAGACCACCACCGCATACCAGGCATACGAATACAGCAACGGCTCATTCAACAAATTATAGCCAATCCGCATCCCCATCACATTGCTCAGCGGGAGCGAAATAATCGTACCCAACAGCCAGGCGAGCAACCCAATAACAACCCCCTCAACCATCACAATCTGACGCACCGCCCCATCAGATGCACCAACGGCTCGCATAATCCCAATTTCCTTGCGCCGTTCCATCACATTGATGCTCAACGTCCCCATCAGCCCGATACTCCCGACAATCGCAATCAGAGCCGCCATGATAGAGAGCAAAGATGTCAGGATATTGAACCGCTCGCCTAACATTGCCCGGTCCTCCGTCGTGCTCTTAATGCGGCGCACCTGCAGATTATTCCGCTCAGCATGCGCGTCCAGTGCCCGCACGACCTGGTGCTGAAAATCAGCATCATGCTGCGCGGTCGCCACCTGTAAATTATCCACATGCCCCATCTTGCCCACCTTCCGCGCAAACGGGCGATAATTCACATAGCCAATAGCCGGCTCAATCGGCGACATAAACTCCTGCGACACCCCCACAATGCGCCAGGTATACTCCTCGTCATCTATCTGCAGCACAATCTCATCCCCCAGTTCGGTACCCGGCTCCTTGGTGCTGAGATAATTGGAACTCACCACAATAGCATTTTCATCCCCCGGTTGCAGCCAGCGACCCTGCTCAATCACCAGCTCCAACAACGACGTATCGGCGGGTGGTGCATAGAGATTGACCTGTTCCCCCTCACTCCCATCGGGACGCACCGGATAAGCTCTGGCAAACCCCCAGCTCTCCACCCCCACCACACCAGGAATGTCCAGAATCCCCTGCTCAACCTTCTCGCTGCGATAGGAACGGCTGAAGCGCACCTCAATGTCGTAGAGTTTGGACTGAATCGACACATCCAGCGTATGAAAAAGCGAGGCACGCACCGTCAACACGCTGATAAACACCGCTCCGCCAAGCGTCAGCACAAGCAGAGTACGTAATAACCGCCCTTTGCGGCGAAACGTATTACGCAGCGAGAGCGTGATCGGGCGTGGAATGCCGCGGATCTTGTTTAAGAGCCGATCCATAAATCCTTCGCCCGTATTTGCAGCCGAAATAGTATTGTCTATGGCTTCGCGGACGGTGATGCGAGCGGCTCCTCGCACCGCCGGCCACGCGACCAATAGCGGAAGCAAGAGCGAAGCAGCCGCCTTCAACAACAACACCGGTGATGGCATCTGAAAATGCACAATATCGAAATTGAGCTGCCCGGCCATAAAACGCGTAAATTGCAGTGCGCCGAATACGCCGAGCGGCAGTGCCAGAAACAGCGCCAGCGCACCAAAGATAAACACCATGCTGAAATACAGGTGCATAATCTGGCGACTACGTGCGCCGATAGCTTTCATCATCCCAATCTGACGTATCTGCTGCGTCAGGATAGCCTCAACCGTATTGATAATGAGAAACATACCGAGCAGCAGCGTCAGGACACCCAGGCCAGCCAGAATAAGCAGAATCGTCGGGATAATCATTTCCGCCGGATGCTCAAGCGGCGTGGGCACATCTATCACATCCACTTCCCGCCCGCTGCGCTCTATCTTGTCGGCAACCTCCTCGGCAACCGTCCAGATATGCGTTTCATTCTTGCGCTCTTCAGCAACAACAATAAGCATTTCGTTATAGTTCCGCGTTCCGCCAAACCAGACGAGCGTATCAAAGCTGATATAGCCGAAGGCTTTGCCCGCAATGGGGGCTGGTGGCAGGCTCATGTCGTGGGTCAGACCAACAATGGGAATATCACGTTTTTCGCCACCGCTCATTTCAACCGTCACCACATCCCCCATCTCCGCATTCGTCTTGGGCAGTGAACTCCGTTCAACCAGCAGCGTGTGTCTGGTCGGCGGCCAGACACCCTCCTCCGGGCGCACGATATTAATATCCATCTCGCCATCATCCGGTAGCACATACAGGTCCATCTCATACCACTCATTGGGACCAATCTGGATACGGGCTGGCACTTTGCGCTGCCCCTGCGCCTGCGCAACCCCGGGCATACCTTCCACCACATCTACCAGCTTCTCATCAAACGACTCCGTTTGGATAACAGCACTGACCGGATTGATGGACAGGTACGAACTGCGCAATCCTTCCAGGATATTTGCGCGAGCCGCCGCAATCGTGCCAAAGGCAAACACCCCCACCGCAATAGAGAGCACCACGAGCAGAGTACGCGTCTTGTTGTACCACAGGTCACGAACGACTTTTTTCCAACGTGGAGAGAGCATACTATTCCTCTCTGTTCATTGGGCTGCTGTTCCATGCAAAAAAACATCAACCAGCGTTTCCACCATTGTTTCGGGGTTCAGAGTCTGGGAATCGGCCTGCGGAAAAACCTCGCGGGCAATGATATAGGCCAGTATTGGCCCAATAAAGCAACGCACGGCTGCCCCGGCATCCATACGCCGCAGCGTTCCCGCTTCCATCTGCTGTTCGAGATAGCGTGTCAGTAGCGGAAAAGCCCGCCCCGGCCCCACTTTGTTGACCATATCAGCCACTTCTGGTTTGCGCGTCACCTCGCCCACCATCACCTTGAGAAACGCCACTGTTGTAGGGTTATCCAATATTTGCAGAAACTTGCTGGCAAAAAGCCGCAGTGCCTCGCGCGGCGGCATCGCCATAACCGTCTCAGGCTGCGCAATGAGTTGCAGAGCCGGCGCATGCTGCTCAATAACCTGACGAAAAAGATCGGCCTTGTCTGCAAAGTAGTGGTAGATAAGACCGGGCGACCCTATGCCGGCGGCACTGGCAATATCTTTATTGGTTGCCTTCTCAAACCCTTTCTCGGCAAACACGTGGAGCGCACCTTCAAGGATTTGTTGCCGCCGTTGCTCATATTCTTCTTCTTTGCGTGAACGCATACCGTCGCACCCTTGTTTCCTTTTTATTATTTAATTGATTGGTCAATCAATTAAATAATAGCATGAGTTGTTCACGTGTCAAGTCTCCCCAAAAAAGTGGTTGACATGCCGCCTGCAATACGCTATGATTACGATAGCATATCGTATACTTAAAGATAGCATATCGTGTTGTCTACCATCCGTCCTAATAATACCTGTGGCTCACCTTTTTGAACACTGGTATTTTGTCTGGTAATTTCAAATGAATATACCGCCTGATACGCTCCTGCAGAACCGTTACAAAATTGTCCGCCTGCTTGGTCAGGGTGGTATGGGGGCCGTCTACGAAGCGTTTGATCAGCAGACCGGCAGCACAATTGCCCTCAAGCAATCGCTTGCTTCAGACCCCTCTCTCCGCAAAGCATTTGAACGTGAAGCCCGTATCCTCACCCGGCTCCGCCATTCATCCCTCCCCATTGTCAGCGACTATTTTGCCCAGGAAAACGGTCAATTTCTGGTCATGCAATTCATCCCCGGCGATGACCTGGGAACACTGCTTGAGCGCAAAAAAAACATGTTCCTCAAAGAAAGTGCCGTTCCCTGGATCACGCAGTGGGCAATGCAACTGCTGGATGCACTCACCTACCTCCATACGCAGCAACCACCGATCCTTCATCGCGACATCAAACCACAAAACCTCAAACTTACCCGTGATGGCAGCATTATGCTGCTTGATTTTGGCATGGCAAAAAGTGCTGGTGACCAGACCCGTCAATCAATCGTTCAGAGTGTTCGTGGGTATACCACCCAATACGCATCGCTCGAACAAATACAGGGGCTTGGCACCCAACCAGCCTCGGATATCTACGCACTGGCCGCCACTATGTATCACCTGTTTACTGGCAAAGCCCCACCGGACGCACTGACCCGTCTGGCGGCAATGCTCGAAGGTAGTGAAGACCCGCTCCGCTCGGCTCACGAGCTGAACCCAAACGTCCCGCCGGTCATCGCGCTTATCCTCCATCAGGCCCTCTCGCAGAAAATATCAGACCGCTTTACCACCGCCTCTGCAATGCGCAAAGCCCTCAAACTGGCGCACAAAAGCACCCCAACGACAACCAGTAGCCAGCAACATGCCAATGACTCCGCACAATCCGACACCACCACCCCAGAAACGATGGTCGTTCCCCACCCCGGCACCAGTACCAGCAGTTTGCCCGGTGTGGTAGACGTCCAGTTCGACACCGATAACCTGCAAACCGTCATTTCCTCACCCACGAAAACCAGTGAACAAACAAGCATACCAACCTCGCTGAAAGACATAACGCTATCACCCATTACGGATAAGCTTGAAGAATCTCCGCAAACCACCCGCCTGACGGACGCTTGCACGCTTTGTAGCACCTATGTCGTTGACCAGAAAGGCGGGGGGAACTATACCACCATCAGCGAAGCCATTGCACATGCCCACCCCGGCAGTCGTATTTTTGTTCGCCCTGGTCTTTACGCTGAAGGTATACTCCTGGATAAACCCCTTGAAATTATTGGTGACGGACCACGAGAATCCATTATCATTGAAAGTATTGGCCTCAAATGTCTTCAGATGAAAACAGAGTATGCGCTGATTCGTGGACTGACGCTCCGTGAACGAGCCGGCCCCGTAGCAGTAGACATTCCCCAGGGACGGCTCACGATGGAACAGTGTGACATCTCTTCAGATACACCGGTTTGTATTGTGGTGCATAATGCAGAAACCAGGCCCATATTTTACCAATGCAAGATTCATGCCAGTGCCGGCATCGGCATGTTCTTCTTCAAACACAGCCAGGGCATCGTGGAAGAATGCACTATTGCACAACACGAACTGGCAGGCATCAAAATAGCCCAGCAAAGCAACCCGCTTATCCGCCGCTGCACTATTCAACACAACAAGTGTACCGGCGTGCATGTGTGTGATAGTGGCGAAGGCATCATCGAAGACTGCGATATCTTTAAAAATGATTATGCCGGGCTGGAAATTAGTAGCAAAGGCACACCTTTTGTGCGCAATTGCACTATCCGTGAGCAAATGCGCGGCGTCGGTATTCTCGTTTATGACGAAGGCGAAGGCATCGTCGAGTTATGTGAAATTTTCAACAATAGCCAGGCAAGCATCCAGATAAGCAGATATGGTCACCCCCTGATCCGTCACTGCAAGATTTATGGTGGTCAGGGTGAAGAGATTGTGGTTGACAAATATGGTCGTGGGGTGCTTGAAGCGTGCCATATCCTCAATACCAGCGGAGACACTGTTTTTGTCGAGCACGATCAGTTGCTTACCGTGCGACAATGTCATATCCACAACGAAGCGCATGGGATGGTCAAAGTCTGGGATAACAGCACCCAACCAGACAAGCCCGGTCAACAACAGACGACGCCCCATGCAGGCCAGCGTGCGCCAGCATCCGTCTGGCAACCCGGCCAGGCAGCCCTCTACCACAGATCGCAATAAATTGCACCGTACATCAGGGACAAAGAAATACGATGAACATATGGGCAAAATCACCGGTGAAATGGGAACTTTTGCTCTGGTGGACACTGGCGAATAGTCTGGGCAGTTCGCTGGTATGGTTCGGGGATCGTGCAATCGGGAGTGATGTGTTTGCCCCGCCAGGTGGTTTCCTTTTTGGCGCGTTGAATGGAGCCTTGCAATGGCTCATACTCCGCCGTGTGCTCCCAGGTACAGGCTGGTGGTGGATTCTCGCGACGGCAGTCGGTTGGAGTATGGAATGGTCCGGTGTGCATCTCTCTGGTATTGCACTGGGAATCTTGCAATGGATCGTGCTACGTCGCTCCGTGCAGCGGGCATACTGGTGGATAGGGGCAACGATAGTGGGGCAGATGCTGGCACTTCAGGTCCTTGAAGCTGTGGTACATATCACCGGCTGGTGTGCTGGCATGGATGAAGGGCTGGTCCTGAGTGGAGCGACCAATGGCATTATTACGGGAATAGCTCTGGTCTGGCTGGTAGCACCCGACAAAAGCAACTAGCAGAGCAGAGACCAAGCACAGTGAACCTCGGACAGATACAAGTATTCCCCACAAGTCTGAGGGACACCTTTGCGAAGGGCAATAATGCATTGTTCCAGGCCAAAACGCATTATCGCATTATCACATATTCGCACTATCGCCAGAAAGCATTATCGCATAAAGACTTTTTCGCATACCGGGAGATGCATCCACTACGCAGCAGACGGGCAGGTTTTGTCGCGGTGGGACTCTGTTGGGAACGTCCGGGCAGGGCCTCGCGCAAAGGCGCAAAGCCGCAAA
>CAYFVX010000098.1:0-9321 GCA_964346425.1 uncultured Chloroflexaceae bacterium
TGGGCAGACTGCAACGCCTGCGGCGGCTCCATCGCAGACAACGTCGTATGCGCCTGTTCTACTTCCTCGCGCAACTTCTGCGTGGCGGAAGTATGCGCAATAGCCGTATTACCAGGCTGGCCGGTCGCATTGCGATAGGTTTCAACCGCACCTTGCAAATCTTCACGGATAGGGTACAACGTATTTATATAGGCAACCATCTCACTCTGACGGAGCGAAGCAGGCGCAGTATTCAGAATGGGGACCACAGTTGGCTGTTGGGAAACCATCGGAGTCGCTGGCTCCTTTGGTGGAACAAGTGCCACCGCAGATGGTTTGCTCTGCTGGCTTAATGCCGGGATATCCGGGCGCGTCTGTGCCTGTTCCACCGCCAGCGCAAACGCCTGGTTGATAACCAGTGCAAGAAAGAGCAAAATAATAGGGACACTCCACAGCAACAACGTGACATGGCGACTGGCATTCCAGGATTGACGCCAGTTGACCCACCAGGATTCTTGCTGCGCACGTTCCGGTTGCACCACGGGGGCTTCGCCCACTTTCACATTCAGCAATGGGGTTGGGCGTGGTTCACCCTTGAGTAGTTGCCGCTCTTCTAGCCAGCGCAACCCTTTGCGTGCCCGCTCATTGCCAGGATTCAGCTTGAGCACAGAATTCAAACAAAAGGCGATTTGATGGGGGTCATCAATGACACCGCTAAGCCAGAGCCACGCGGATTCATTGTTCGGGTCGTGCTGCACAGAGCGCGTCAACAAGCCCGCAGCAATACGCTTTTGTCCACCACGGGCAGCCGCTACCCCCCGTTGATAGAGCTTGAGCGCCTCGGAGGTATTCGCTTTAACACCGACATCTTCTTCTGGTTTGGAAGATTGCTCTTTAATAGTCTGTCCTATTCGTGGGAGCCGTGTTGTGGTCATAATCAATGCTCCGGCAATAATGGATTAATGGAACGCTGGATGAGCACCGGGTCTTGCACAAGCTGGTGGCGGATGACATTCCAATACTCTGGCTTCTCATACCCAATCTGCCAGATAGCAATACCTGCCAGATCCATGCGTTGCACCAGTTCCAGCTTGGATTCCAGGCCACGATCCGTCATAAACCAGACTTCCCGTACTCCCTGGTCTGACTGATACCGAAACCAGCTTTCGTCCACTCGACCCTCACTGTTACGCTCCATCAAATTGACGGTCAACCCCTGTTCTTCAATCAAATCCTCAATATCTCCCCACGGCAACCCCCTGGCAGTTCCCTGGGGAGGCCAATCATACCCATAAAAAGGCACCCCGATAAACACTTTCGAAGGATCAACGACGGAAACAGCATATTCAGCCACCGATTGCACCCAGTAGAGTGGAGCAACAGGGCCAGGGCCCCCACCCCGCCAGTGGTAATCATACGTCATAATGCGCAGTCGGTCGGCATATTGCCCAATCGTTTTCCAGTCTTGAAACCCTCCCAGACCACCATAGTCATGGTCCTTGCCATGCACCGCCACAGAGAGCAGTTTGCCATGCGCATGCAGGGCCTCACTCAGTTCCTTGATAAAGGCTGAAAAAGGCTCACGCAAGGAAACATCAAGGCTTTCATAATCTATATCAATGCCATCGTAGTTGCGAGCGAGCACTTCGTCTACAATATTTTGCACATGCCGGCTCCGCATCTGTGGGTCCTGGATGATTTCCACCACGACATCATAATTGCTCACGTTGTGAATACTTGGCAAAACCAGAATATTATTCTCATGCGCCAGGACGACCAGTTCATCATTCCGATTGCCGTAAAGCTGCCCATTTGCATCAGTGGAATACCAGAAGGGGCTGATTTCATCGAACATGTCCTTGTTCACTTCAAAGGACGCCCGTGCGCCACCGCTAAAGGATGGCGGAAACCAGGCGGCAATATACCGCCCACTTTTGGGATGATACCCCGTTGCTTGCGGAGCAGGTTCGCTTACCGTGATAGTCGGAACCACCGGCGTAGCCGTGGGAAACGTCATCAAGGAAAGACGCCCTGCAGTAGGTTGCGGCGTTGCCGAAGGCTGCTGTGCTTCCGGCGTTGCTCCGATAACCACTACAAACCAGTCGGGTTGCTGCTGCGCCAGTTGCAGCGTGCGAAAAACCAGGATGCCCGCAACCGAAAGAGCTATTATGTAAAGAGAACCCAGAAACAAACTGCGTACACGACGTATCATACGTACTCAATAAGCTCCCAACTCATCCAACCGTTCATCGCTAATACCAAGATGGTGCGCCAGCTCGTGCAGCAACGTGCGGCGAACTTCTTCGCGGAGTTCGACTTCGTCTGGAAAATCCTGTTCAAGTGGTTCTTGAAACAGGATAATCGTGTCAGGTAAATACATTTCATCTGAATATCGTTCGGTCAGTGGTACCCCTTCATACATGCCATAGACAACTTCAGATGGTTGCAAATCATACTTGCGACGAATCTCCCGGTTCAAACGAGATTCAACAATAATTTCAACGTTCTGGAGCGCAGATGTAAATTGTGCAGGGAGCGTATCAAGTGCTTCAGCAACAAGTTGCTCAAAATGTGCTTTCTTCATGCGAATAAAACCACTGGACCCATATGAGAATATAAAGACATTATACGATTGTAGAGAAAGAAATGTCAAGCCCAGGCATGTCCCCCTCAATGGGTGTTACTTGTGGGTGCGTGAGGGAACCTGGTTCCCTCACACTCCTCATTCTGGTGGGGTTTGTTGGTTTTTTCGACGAAGTCGAAAAAACCAACAAACCCCACTGCAAAGCCGTGGCACGCGGCTCCATGCTTTTTTTGCCGTGCGCAAGCAGCACACAAAACAGGTGAAACCTGTTGAGGGCCTGTCCCCCCTGCCTGCAAATAACTGTTCAGAATCGAGCAGGGTTGCGGCGGGCATGCCCAGGAATGGCAGCAAATCCTCACCACAGAGCATCATCAATCAATCGTTTGAGAGGGATGTCTGTTTGCAAGCAGAAACCTCTCTCTCTAAATTATACCTTGAACTAGCGCGTCTGTCCTTCGAGCAACATGTTGTCAATCAGACGTGTTTTGCCCAGCCGCACGGCCAACGACATCAATGCGCCTGCTTCACCCACTTCGTCAAGCTCTTGCAAGGTTTCGGGATGGGCGACGCTGACATATTCTATCTGGGCCAGTGGTTCGGTTTCCAGCACGAGTTGCATAGTCTGGCGCAGGATGTTGGCGTCGCGCACCGATTTTTCGTAGAAGCGACGGGCAGCGGTCATCGCACGGTAGATAATGGGGGTTGCCTGGCGTTCTTCCGGGGAAAGATACGCGTTGCGGCTACTCATCGCCAGCCCATCCGGCTCGCGCACGGTGGGGCCTACGACAATCTCCACCGGCATATTCAGGTCGCGCACCATACGGCGTACCACAACGGTCTGCTGCGCATCTTTTTGCCCAAAGTAGGCATGCGAGGGCTGCACAATATTGAGCAGTTTGCAGACAATGGTGGTGACGCCGCGAAAGTGGGTGGGACGGGCTGCCCCTTCCAGCACCTCGGTTATCTGTTCCACCTGCAC
This sequence comes from uncultured Chloroflexaceae bacterium, assembly GCA_964346425.1. Lineage (GTDB taxonomy): Bacteria > Chloroflexota > Chloroflexia > Chloroflexales > Chloroflexaceae > JAAUSY01. The sequence continues at coordinate 3,543 of CAYFVX010000098.1, forward strand.
ATAGGTGGTGAACCCGGATGGGTACATTTCGGCGGCGTCAGGGATGAAGACGAGGTCAACCCCTTCGGCTTCCAACAGCGCGAGGTCCCGTTCGGTATTGCGCGGGTAGGCGGCAAAATCTTCCTGGGGACCAAATTGCGTCGGGTTGACAAAGATGCTGACAGCGACGGTTCCACACGCTGTTTTTGCTTGCCGCACCAGGTTGAGGTGGCCTTCGTGCAGGAATCCCATGGTTGGCACAAAGCCAAGTGTGGTGAACGTGGCTCGCGCCCGGCGGAAGGCGGCTATGGTTTCGAGTACTTGCATAGGCTGTTGTGTTTCGTTTGTTGTGTTGCTTCGGTTGTTGTCTGGGCAGATGCGTGATTATCGCATCTGGCATCCAAAAAACAATGGGCTTGAAAGGATAAGATACCGGGCTTCATGCTATCACCATCTCTTTTCGTAATCAAGTTTGCTGTGTTATACTTTTGCCAAAGGGTACATTATGCTGTAACGGGGTGTCTCTGGGGTTGCTATGACCAGACATTCTGCGCTCTGGCATCGTTTTGCAAACTGGTATGGTCAGCTTGACCGGCCCAGCCGCCTGCGCCTCGTCATCCTGATGGGGTTGTTTTGCGGTGGGGTGGTCTCGATGTTGCCCGTGCTGCTCATTCAAGGGCAATGGTCGGATATGCTGCTGAATATTGGCACCGAGCTTATTGGTTCCAGCATTACGTTTTTTCTGGTAGACCAGATTCTTGGACGCTATGAGCAGCGTGAGGCGATGAAGCAGGCGGAAGCGTTTTCGCGCACGGAGTTGATTGCGCGGCTGGGCAGCAGTGTACAGAGTTTTGCGGTGGCAGCCGCCGAGGAGTTGCGGCGGCGTGGCTGGCTGACGGATGAGTCGTTGACGGGGGTTTCGCTGCTGGGGGCAAATCTGCAGGGTGCTCCGCTCTCCTATGCACAACTTGCAAAAGCAAACCTGGCAGATGCCAACCTGCAACAGGCCGACCTGAGCCGGGTGAATCTCTCGAATGCGCATCTGGATGGGGCAAATTTGCAACACGCCTATATGCCGGCAGCTCTGCTGGATGGTGCCAGCCTGGTTTCGACAAAGCTCGGTGGGGCAGACCTGCGCGAAGCACATCTACAGCAGGCCGAGTTGATTATGGCTGATCTGCAACACGCCAATCTACGGCAGGCAGTGCTGTGCGGGGCTTATCTGAGCGCGGCCAATCTACAGGGAGCCTCGCTGCAGCAGGCAGACTTGCGTGAGGTCTATGGGCGTGGAGCCGACCTGCGTGGAGCGGACCTGCGCGGGGCCAGGGTGGGCGGGGCGATGCTGGATGAGAGTCTGTTTGATACGCACACGATCTTGCCCGATGGGACCGCCTGGTCGCCCGATACGTCCATACGACGGTTTACCCATCCGAATGAGCCGCTGGAAGGTCAGAACCAGCAGCCGCAGCCAGCCGATGACCTGCTGGATTCTTTGCTCTCTTGATAGACTGTGTACAACTTTGACATGACCCTCGGGCAAAAGGGTGGTCCAACATTGTTATCGTTATGACATCGCTATCTTCTGCTGTTCTGGTTTGTGGCATATAAAATACTCCTCCGTATGGTATGATAGAGTTTGGAGTGAATATGACCGGTGTCGGGTACACACGTGCCAACACCTGCCTCGCACTGCGGCTACAGTGCGGGGTGTTTCGACCAATTGACCATAACCACCTATGATAACAAGAGCATGAATGCGTATGGAAGGACAGACATTTCTCAAAACACTCCATGTTCAGAATCTGCTTTCCTATGGCAGTGAGGGTATAACGATAGACCTTGCCCCGCTCAATGTGTTGATTGGGCCAAACGCATCAGGCAAATCAAACATTATTGAGAGTATCAGTCTGCTACAGGCAATGCCCGGCAATTTTGCCGCTCCTATCCGTGCGAGTGGGGGCATTGACAACTGGCTCTGGAAAGGCAACAATGGTGCAAACGCACCACCGAGCGCGACGCTGGAAGTCATCGCCTCTTTTCCGATAGGCATGATGCCCTTGCGTTATCGCATGACGTTTACGATGGTCAACCAGCGGCTTGAAATCGTAGATGAAGCCATCGAAAATGAAGTTCCTGTGGGCAATAACCCCGATACTTATTTCTTCTATCGCTACCAGCAAGGTTTCCCGGTGCTCAATGTGCGCACAACATTGGAAGACGAAGCTGGCAGTGACAGGGGAAGAACCCGGCGCAGCTTAAAACGTGAGGATATGAAACCCGACCAGTCGGTACTCTCACAGCGCAAAGACCCGGATCTCTATCCGGAATTGACCTACCTGGGCAACCAGTTTGCCGCCATCCGCTTTTATCGAGAATGGAATCTGGGGCGTGGGACAGAGCCACGCAAACCGCAAAAACCCGATGGGCCAGATGATTTTCTTGAAGAGGATGCGCGTAACCTGGGTCTGGTGTTGAATACCCTGCAACACACATCGAGCACAAAACAGGAGATTATCGCCTATTTGCAAATGTTCTACCCGCTTGCCGAAGATATTACCACGCGTATTCATGGTGGCACGGTGCAATTGTTTGTGCATGAGCGTGGCCTGCGGGAACCTGTACCAGCCACCCGCCTCTCGGATGGCACTTTACGCTATCTCTGCCTGCTGGCGGTACTGTGTCATCCTGCCCCCCCACCGCTCATTTGTCTTGAGGAGCCAGAACTGGGGCTGCATCCTGATATTCTGCCTACGATTGCCGAATTGCTCACCGCGGCTTCGCGACGCACGCAACTCATTGTCACGACACACTCCGATGTGCTGGTTTCTGCGCTCAGTGATATTCCCCAGGCCATCCTGGTCTGTGAGCGTGATGATCAAGGCAGCATGCTCCATCGCCTCGACCAGCAACAATTGCAGGAGTGGCTCGAAGACTACACGCTCGGTGAACTCTGGCGTATGGGAGAGATTGGGGGCAATCGGTGGTAAAGGCGATGGAAGCCTGGATTATTGCTGACCATGCAGCTTTGTTGCAATACTATGGACAACATTTTCATTCCGGCTCACTGCCGAATGTGCGCGAAATAGAGAATGTGTCGGCTGATCATCTGGTTGAAGCTCTGAACAAAGCAGTGCAGGCGACGAGCAAGAAGAAATATCACAAGATGCGACACGCCTGCGAGTTGCTTGCCATTGTGCATGTTGCAACGGTACGTGCGCATGTTCCCCATTGCGAGCGGTTGTTTTCTGCCCTGCTGAGACAGATAGAAGAGATAGGGAATGGGTAACGGTCTAAACCATTGTCAATGAAATACCCCGCAAGATGAATTACAGATAGCTCTGTACTCCTCTCTGCATCTCTGCATCTCTGCGCCTCTGCATTGAGAAAGTGATCAGGCGAACAAGGTATCAGGCAGGAACCATCCCCCAAAAGAATAGTTGTTGGAGAACAAGAAACAGGTGACGAACGTATGAGTTCCCACATTTACCTTTGCTATGCGCCAGAAGATGTCCCGTTTGCCGACCGTTTGCGCACTGCGCTTGCGGATGAGGGGTTTGTGGTCTGGCAACCGGATGATCCGTTTGCGCTGGACAATGCGGTGGCACTACAGCAGACGCTCACGTCTGCCTGGGTGGTGCTGGTGGTTATCAGTACGCACTTTTTCCAGCACGAGCAGCGGGTAGCTACGGCAAGACAGGCTATGCGTTTGATGAAGCCCTTGCTGCCGCTGGTGGTGGAGCAGCTTGAACAATTGCCGCCAACGTTGCGGCGGCGACAGCCGATTGTGTTTACGCATGGTTTTGCTGATGCGCTGCTTGAACTGGTGCGGCGGTTGACCTGGATCCGCAGTCCCAGGGGTGAAATCCAGGCATTGCGCGACCGGCTGGCTGACCTGGAACGGACGATTGCCCGCGGTCATACGCATCCGCAAATGGATGCGCTGCGCCAGCAGGCGGATGAACTGCGGCAGGAGATTGCGCTCCGCGAGGGGGGGAGTGGAGAATGGAGAATGCAGAATGCAGAATTTTCTGCAACTCGTCAAGATGTGGAAGATGGGGAGCGGGATGATTCTGCGGCGTGGCAAGCAAAGGGGACAGGTGAGGTACCGGTAGCGGTGGCGAAGGGAAACAGCCATCCGGGGCGGCATGCGGATTGGGGAGAGGCTCCGGATATCAGTCTGTTTTATGGGCGGCAGCACGAGTTGTCTGAATTGACCCGTTGGATTGTGGCTGATCAGTGCCGTATGGTAGGTATCTTTGGTATGGGGGGAATGGGCAAGACGGCGCTGGTGACGCGGCTGGCGCACGAGTGTCGCGAGCAGTTTGCCTATATTCTCTGGAAGTCGCTGCGCAATGCGCCACCGCTGGCAGAGTTGCTTGGCGAGTGTATTGTGTTTCTGTCTAACCAGCAGCGTACTGACCTGCCCGATGATATTCCAGGCCGCATCAGTCTGTTGCTGGAGTATTTGCGGCAGCAGCGGTGTTTGCTGGTGCTGGACAATGTGGAGACGATTTTGCAGGGCGGCAACCGCGCCGGAGCGTATCGCGAGGGATATGAGCCGTATGGGCAGCTTTTGCAGCGGGTGGGCGAGAGCCAGCACCAGAGCCTGGTGTTGCTTACCAGCCGCGAGAAGCCGCGTGAGTTTGCGCGGTTGGAAGGTGCGACGTCGCCGGTGCGCACCTGGCAATTGAGCGGGGTGAGCCACAGCGAGGGGCAGGCGATATTGCAGGACAAGGGGCTGGCGGGTTCGGAAGATGCGTGGAATGATCTGGTGCATCGTTATTCGGGCAATCCGCTGGCATTGAAGCTCACCGCCGAGTCGATCCGCGAGATTTTTGCGGGTGATATTGCGGAGTTTTTGAGCGAGGGCGAGATGATGCTGGGGGATATTAGCGAGGTGCTGGAGCAGCAGTTCGACCGCCTCTCGCCGCTGGAGCAGGAGATTATCTCCTGGCTGGCAATTGAGCGCGAGCCGGTTTCGGCTGATACGTTGCGTGAGTCCATGGTGGTGCCGGGCCAGAAGCGGGCGTTTCTGGAGGCGTTGCAGGATTTGCGGCGGCGTTCGTTGATTGAGCAGGGCGCGACGGGGTTCACGCTGCAAAATGTGGTGATGGAGTATGCAACCGAGCGGTTGATCGACCAGGTTTGTGCGGAGATAGTGCGTGGTGAGGTGGGGATGCTGAATACGCACGCGTTGATGAAGGCGCAGGCGAAGGAGTATGTGCGCAATAGTCAGGTGCGGCTGATCCTCAATGAGGTGCTGGAACGGCTGGCGCAGCAGTTGGGCGGGCGCGAGGCGGTGGTGGCGCAGTTGACAGGGATGCTGGGAGCGTTGAAGCGTTGAAGCGTTGAAGCGTTGAAGCGTGGGAGCGTGGGAGCGTGGGGGTGGGGGAGAGTGGGAGAGTGGGGGAACGCGTGGGGGGGTGTGTGGGAGGTTTGTTGAGTGAAGAAGCAGGGAGCGTTGAAGCGTGGGGAGCGTGGGAGTGTTTGGGCGATGAGATGTACGAAAGCGAGGAACGCATGAGTGTTGTTATGTCAGATACTATGCTTGAAACAGCGCAACTTTCAGCGGAGGAATTTCTCCTGGAAGTAGCGGTGCTTTTCTATCAACAAAAACGTCTGACGCTGGCGCAGGCAAGCGTGCTGGCAGGAATTGATCGGTTGAAGTTTCAACAGATGCTTGCCAATCGAGATATATCCATCCACTATGATGAACAAGACCTGGAAACCGATGTCCAGACGCTGCAAAAGCTGCACTTTTTCACTCTCTGATAGCCCACCAGAAAGGAAATAATTATGC
>CAYFVX010000099.1:0-9251 GCA_964346425.1 uncultured Chloroflexaceae bacterium
GCGAGGGGACACAAGTCCCCTCGCAACCCCATTCTGGTGGGGTGTGTGCGTTTTTCGACAAAGTCGAAAAACGCACACACCCCACGGTGAAATCCCGTCGCAGCACACAATACAGGTGAAACCTGTTGAGGGGTTTCACCCATAGGGAGAGCGATGGAACAAAGTCCCATACGCATATGAAGCTAACACGTATTTCCCATTGGGGCACGGCCCCAGACCACTTTTTGTTATGTTTTTTTACGGCTACGCCGCAAAAAAACAAAAAGGATGTTTTTGGGAGCTTGTACCCCCCAATCCCTCGCTTTGCAAAGCGGAAGACCGATTGAACGAATGAATGCACATGAAGCGAGGGAACGAAGTTCCCTCGCTACCCGATTGGATCGGGGGTGTATGGTTTGTGCGGCTTCGCCGCACAAACCATACACCCCCCCAGAGCAATACCTTATCAAATGCGGTGAAGGAGCAGCGGCGTAAAGCCGCAGATATGCGCCTGCGGTGCAGCAAGGATATCAGGTCAATCCATACTCGCCAGTCGTCATCGCCCAGTGCGCATAGCGGGCAAAATCACTCTGGACATGACGAGCAAAACCACCTATCATATGCGAGATTTTGACCGCCATAGCCCGCTCGCCCATCTTTTGTATGACGTGCCGTGGCATTTTAACCATCGGCCCAGGGAGCGGAATAGAGAGCGATAGCTCCAGGTTGTACTGTGCCACCGTGTATGAACCAACCGTATCAAATCCAATCTCAAGCCACAGATCACCAGGAAAGGTAAAGCCTTTCATCCGAACGGCTGGACCATTACTTGCCGGGAAGAGACGCATAGACTGGTCGCCCTCAAACTCAAGCTGTAGATCGAAGACACCAGCCATTGTATGCCCCATATGGTCTGAAGCTCCGACGATAACCCGATAAAGGTTATCATCATAGGAGTAGACATTCATCACATCGGGCAGGAGTTTGAACATGGACGGAACATCGGAGAAATATTCAAAGACCATGGACGTCGGGGCTTCAAACTCAAAGGTATGGGATGCCTGCCCCCCCAGGTCAATAACGCGATTATCTCCCGGTCGTTGCGAGGGATTCATAAGTGAGCGAATAGTGCTCCGTACAGCCATAGCTGCACTCCTTCCAGGACAATGCATGTTCCTTCATGAAACCAGAAACATTCCATCTCATAACATGGGTATGCCAATGATGTCGTGATTGTACCAGAGTACATAATTTCATGCAACACGACACTTTGACTTTTTATACCATTCATACTACAATATTGGTGTCATCACACGTATTACGATTGTGACACAAGGAGGTTATAACCTATGGCAAATGAGAAAACAACAGGAACAGGAACAGGAACAGGAACCACACAGGGTTCAGGCGGTATTTTTGAGACAACCGGACGCCAGGTAGGAAGTGCTTTTGAGCAGGTTTCTTCAACAGCCAGCAATGTCATCAATGAGAGTGGTGTTGACAACCTGGTCAAGAATACGACGGCTGGCATGGCAACGATGGTCAATAGCACGAGCACCGGCTTCGATACGCTCATCAAGAGTTTCACCGAAGGGCTGAACACCATGGTCAAGACCACCACCAGCACTGCTGATAATATCATGCAGAACACCAGCGGTGGCATGGGCAACATGGTCAAGAGCACTGGCGACAACGTCAATACGATCATTCAGAGCACTGGTGAAAGCATGAACCAGATCGTCAAGAGTTTCGGCTCAGTGCTGAATTCTCTGTTCGGTAGCATGGAAAACACTGTCTCCAACATGAATATTGGTGGACAGAGCGGACAGCAGAAGAAGTAAGTCGGTCGTCGGTCCTAATGAAGGGTTAATGGAAGAAGGAGAGTGGCGCATACGCGCCGCTCTTTTTGTTTGGTCTGATTGGAGCCGCTCATCACTCATCACTCGTCACTGGTATAAGCCATCTACGCTCCCCGCTGAGCCACCACCAGACCAAACATGCTGCGCAACGAGACAACACGCCCCCCCTCCTGCTCGACAATCTGAAAATACTCTCGGCAACGGGCGGGAGCGGCCAGCAACCATTGTTCCAGCGCATCGCGCTCATGCTCTGGCATACGGATGCGGGCTGCCCAGGAGAGAAATTCATACGGTTCCCATTCAATATCTTCCGTATGTTCAAGTGTCAGTCCTGCACGCCGGCAAAACGCTGCCCATTCACGGAATGTATAGGCTCGCACATGGCCGGGGTCACGCCAGCGTTCAAAACGGTCCATAAACGCATCCAGTTCTGCATCTTCCAGCCCGATATGGTCCGAAACAATCAATACGCCACCCGGACGGAGCACCCGCGCCACCTCGGCGGTAAAGGCTGCGGCGTTTGCAAAATGATGTGCAGCCACCCGACAGGTAACCAGATCAAAGCTGGCGTTGGCAAAGGGAAGCACTTCGGCAACTGCACGGCAGTAGCTCACGTTCTGCCTGCCCTGGCTGCGAATGTGTTCACGTGCAGCGTGGAGCATAGCAATCGTCAGATCACTGGCAACCACGTGACGAACATACGGTGCAAATATCAGCGCAGTATGTCCCCCTCCCGTAGCGACATCCAGCACGCGCTCCTTGCCGGTGGGCGCAGCAATCGCAAGCATGCGCTCAAAATCTTTGCCCTGCGCATGGACAGAACTGGCTACATAGGCACTGGCAACAGGCGAGAATTGGGCCTGGACTGTAGTGGTCATGTCACGCTGCTGCTTACTGGTCATGGTGTTTCCTTTATTCAACATTTTCTGGCGGGTGAGGGTTGAGTAAGACATGCAGGTCATCGTTGCTGGCAATGTCATACCAGGTTCGGATAATGACTTCTACCACCGATGAACACCGATGACCCTGGGTTCCTCTTTGCATCTCTGCATCTCTGCGTCTCTGCGCCTCTGCGTTTTTAACCATTTACCCGTATTTAGTATCAGTTGCAGGCATTATACCATCTATTGCTTCTGACAGGTTTTTGTGTTCTAATGAAGACTGAAAATCGTTAAACAGAAAGAACGCGTGCATCCTATGATTGGTCCCCGCTGGAAAAAAGTACTCGGCGACCTGTGGAGTAACAAAACCCGTACCTTCCTGGTCGTCTTTTCCATATTTATCGGTGTCTTTGCCGTCGGTATGATTACCAGTTCACAGATCATTCTGTCAAGCGACCTGCAGGCAACCTACCTGCGCACCAATCCTTCGCATGCCACCATCTATACTTCCGACGAAGATAGCTTTGGGGATGATCTGGTGGAGGCGATAGAGAGTATGGATGAGGTGCAGGTAGCAGAAGCTCGTCGCTCCGTAAACGTGCGTGTCAAAATCGGCGTTGATGACTGGCGCGATTTGACACTGACGGCTCTTCCCGATTACGATGAAATAGATATCAATAAAATACAGCCTGTGCGTGGCACAATGCCCCCACCAGATAAAACGTTGCTCATCGAGCGTTCGGCTATGGGCGGGCGGCTCACCATCAATGCAGATGTTGGCGACAGTGTCTTGATTGAGCGGCCTGATGGCAAACAGCGGATTATGCAAATCGCTGGCGTAGTGCATGACCTGAGCGAAATACCCACCGACCTGAGCAGCAGTTTCTATGGCTATATCACCTTTGACACGCTCGAATGGCTGGGCGAAAATCGCCAGTATAACCAGATACGCATTATTGCGGCTGGCGAAAACCTTACGCAGGAACGGGTTGAAGCCGTTGCCAATGCGGTCTATGAGAAGATTAAAAAATCCGGGCGTGAGCCCGCCCGCCCCCGTGTGCCCAATCTCAACGAACATCCACTCAACGACTTCATCACCAACCTGACGATGGTGATGGGGATGATGGGCGTTATGGCGGTGTTCCTGAGCGGGTTTCTGGTGACCAACACAATTTCCGGGTTGCTGGCGCAGCAAACCCGCCAGATTGGTATTATGAAATCCGTCGGCGCACGTTCCTCGCAAATTTTTGTGATGTACATGCTGCTGGTGCTCTGCTTTGGCTTGATTGCGCTGGCATTTGCTGTGCCGCTGGCCCAGGCAGCCGCCAATGGTTTTAGCAATTTCATCGCCGGTTTTTTCAATTTCGACCTGTCCCCTTCGGGCATTGCGCCGCAGGTGCTGGGCATCCAGGTCTTCGTCAGCCTGTTTATTCCGGTGCTGGCGGCCATTGTGCCGGTGTTGCTGGGCACACGCGTGACCATCCGCGAAGCTCTGAGCGAGCAAGGTGGTAGCGGCTACGGCAACAATATCATAGACCGTCTGATCCAGCGTATTCGTGGCTTGCCGCGCCCGTTGCTGCTTTCGCTACGCAATACCTTTCGCCGCAAAGGGCGGGTCACGTTGACTCTGATTACGCTGACGCTTGGCGGAGCCATTTTCATTTCAATTTTTAGCATCCGTGACTCGCTCATGCTGACGCTGGATTTTGTGCTCGACTCGCTGTTCAACTACGACATTGAAGTAAGCCTGGACCGCCAATACCGCGCAGACTTTGTGCGCAGTGAAGCTCTGCGGGTAGAGGGCGTGACTGAAGCCGAGACCTGGAAAATCACCCGCGTGCGGCGAGTATTGCCCGATGGAGACGAGAGTACGGACATTGTGCTGTTCGGCGTGCCACCAGACACCGAGATGATTAAACCACGCATTGTGGCAGGTCGCTGGCTGCTGCCAGGGGATGAGAATGCGCTGGTGGTCAGTACCGGCTTGCTGCAACAGGATACGGATATCAACGTGGGCGATAGCATCACGCTCAATATTGAAGACCGTGATACCTCCTGGCAGGTGGTGGGAGTGATGACCGCCATCGGGCCGGCCCGATGGGGCTACAGTAGCTACGACTACTATGGGCGCGTCACGCGTGAGGTGGGGCAGGCGAGTAGCCTGCGCCTCAAAACAACCGAGCGCACACCGGCCTTCCATGCAGCAATCATGAAAGCCCTGGAAGAACATCTGCAACGGCGTGGTATCGGCGTGGCGTCTACTTCGTCTATCCTGGAAGCCCGCAAAGCAAACGAGGCCATGTTTAACTTCATTGTTGTCGCGTTGCTGGCAATGTCGGTCTTGATTGCCGTCGTCGGCGGGCTTGGGCTGATGGGTACGATGAGCCTCAATGTCCTGGAGCGCACGCGTGAGATAGGTGTGATGCGAGCTATTGGCGCATCAGATAGCTCGGTGCTGCAAATTTTCATTGTCGAAGGGGTCATTCTGGGCATGTTGAGCTGGTTACTGGCAGCCTCTATCTCGCTGCCGGTGAGCAAGTTGCTCAGTGATGCGGTCGGGAATGCTTTTTTTCGCTTCCCGCTTACGTTTAGTTTTTCCGTCAATGGTTTGATCATCTGGCTGGTTATCTCGATCGTGCTGGCATCCATAGCAAGTTTTCTGCCCGCCTGGAATGCATCACGAGTAACAGTCCGCGATGTGCTGGCCTACGAGTAATCGGCAAGAGAACACAAAAGATGAAAGAAGGTATTGGTATGATCGAACAGAGCAATCAGTTGAAGAGCATTGCTCATCCTTCAGCGTTCATGCAGCAATACAATCAGCATCATGACCCGGCTACGGTCTCGCACGAACTCTTCGTCAGCTTGCCCGACTTGATAACCTGTGCAGCAACGCAGGAACATGAGCGCATTTCCATTCAAACACCGCGAACAGGCGATGAAATAGGAAGTGTTCCGAGCTGTACCGAGAGGGATGTCCAGCTTGCGCTGCAACGCGCACGCAAAGCGCAGCAACAATGGGCACGCTATCCCCTACGCAGCCGTGCGGATATCCTGCTGCGCTATCAGGACATTGTGCTTCGCCACCAGAAAGCTATCCTGGATATTATTCAGATAGAGAGCGGCAAAGCACGCTACAATGCGCTGGAAGAAGTCCTCTCTATCCTGGCAACATGCAGCTACTACGCGCCCCGCGCCCACAAACTGCTCGCCCCAAAACGGCGGGGTGGCTCTCTCCCTCTCATCACGAAGACCTGGGACTACCACCATCCGCATGGGGTTGTGGGTATCATCTCGCCCTGGAACTACCCACTCACTCTGACCATGATGGATGCGTTGCCAGCTCTGCTGGCTGGCAACGCCGTCATCCTGAAACCGGATGAAAAGACACCAATGATTGCGCTGTTTGCCTTGAAACTGCTGATGCAGGCTGGCCTGCCAGCGGATGTGTTGCAAATCGTCACCGGCTATGGCGAAATCATTGGCCCACCCCTGATTGCCGGCGTAGACTACGTCAATTTTACCGGTCATGTGGACACCGGACGGATCGTTGCGCGGCAGGCAGCCGAGCGACTTATCAGTTACTCACTGGAACTTGGTGGCAAAAATCCTATGCTGGTTTTTCAGGATGCGGATATGGACAAAACGGTGGATGGTGCTCTTCGTGGCTGTTTTACCAATGCCGGCCAGTTTTGCATGTCTATCGAGCGTATTTATGTTCAGAACACGATCTTTGAGGATTTCATTCGCCAGTTCGTTGCCCGGACGGAGCAATTGCGGTTGGGGATATCGCTGGATTATACGGTGGATATGGGGTCATTGATTTCCGCCGAACAGCTCGCCAGAGCTCAGCAGCATGTGCAGGACGCACTCGATAAAGGAGCGACGCTGCTGACCGGCGGGCAGGCACGGCCAGATATTGGCCCCTTTTTCTATGAGCCAACCATTATCACCGGTGTAACACCGGACATGCTGATGAGCCATGAAGAGACGTTCGCGCCGGTGATAGCCGTCTCTCGGTTTGCGGATGCTGAGCAAGCGATAGCGGCGGCAAATGATTCTCCCTATGGATTGAACGCCAGCATCTGGACGCGCAATGCTGCGTATGGGCGCGAGCTTGCCACCCGCATCAAAAGTGGCTCGGTCAATATCAATGAAGCCTACGGCGCAACATTGGGATCGCTTGACGCCCCGATGGGCGGTATGAAACAATCGGGAAGTGGTCGGCGTAATGGGCGCGATGGGTTGCTCAAATATACCGAACAACAGACGATAGGGCTACAACGGTTTGTGCCGTTTGGCCCCCCACACGGCATGGAGTTGGAACGCTATGCGTCGCTGCTCTCAACAATATTCTATGCTATCAGCCGAATAGCACACATAAAACATCGGTTTTTTCGTTGAGACAGTAAACGACAGAGAGTGGTACAATAGGAAGACAATGAAAAAAACATTTATTATTCTCCTGAAAATCGTGGTCGATCGTGCCACCTATGAACCCTATTTGCCAGACCATCTCGCTTACCTGCAAACGTTGAAACAGCAGGGAACATTGCTCCTGTCTGGTCCCTTCACCGACCGCACGGGCGGTATGGTGATGGTGCGTGCTAACTCCAGGGAAGACGCCGAAGCCATAGCCCGCGCCGACCCGCTCGTGCAGCGTGGTGTGGATACCTGCGAAGTGCGTGAGTGGTTGATTACGGATGGTCTGCCTGAACAGATAGAAATTACCAGCAGAGCCTGACGAAGAGCTGATGGAAGATAATCCGGATTTGGTAAAAAAACGTATTGAACTTTCAGCCTCGTGCGCGAGCAACCTGAGCCGCCTGGTCCGCGAGCATCGCATGAACGAAAATCTCATTATTGAGAGCGCACTGAATGTGCTCTTTAATCTGATGGAAGATCTCGATATGCAGACCGAAAAGCGCGGCTGGTTGATCCTCTCCGAAAAACTCCTGCCAACTGACTGGCGTGATGCGGCAACGCAACAAATTCCCAATCTCATTGGGGAACAGTCCATGTCGTATGAGGAGTTTTTGGAATGGGCGGACGAAGATACGCTGACCGAATGGGTGGATGGTGAGGTAATCATTGCCTCTGCTTCCAGCGATACAGAAGAGATCATCCGCGAATTTCTGCATAATGTGTTGCGCATCTTTGTGAGCGTCAACAAACGGGGGTTGGTGCGCACTTCACGCTTTCAGATGAAGCTCGAACGTTCTGGACGCGAGCCAGATTTGCTTTTTGTTGCGACGGAAAACCTCGACCGGGTGAAAAGTGCCTACCTGGATGGACCAGCCGATATGGTCGTCGAAGTTTCTACCCCGCAAAACATCGGGCGCGACCGCGGTGAAAAGTTCTATGAGTATGAACGGGCCGGTATTCCGGAATACTGGCTGATTGACCCGGTGCGTCGGTGGTCCGAGTTTTATATCCTGGGCGAGAAGGGGCATTACATTCCGGTGATGTATGGGAATGATGGTGTCTTTCAATCGCAGGTTATTCATGGCTTCTGGTTGCGTATTGAGTGGCTGTGGCATCCGCCACCTATTCTGCAAACGCTACGCGAGCTGGGCATTATCAGCCCGGAGACGCCGTAATAAAATGCTTTTTCTGTTGTTTGTGTGCGGCTACGCCGCACACAAACAACAAAAAAAACCGTATGGGCAAAAGTCACGTGCAGAAATTATGGTACACTTCCAAGGAAGCTCCAGATTAGGAGCTGTTGAGATGCAGGAAAGAGAGCGTATGATATGCGAACCCCCAAAACCTATCAGCAGGTTTCCCCCCACACGTTTCGTCCTGAAATCACGCACTGCCCAACATGTGGCAAACGACTCCGTCGGTATGCGACGGTTTCGCAACGCACCATTGTGACGCGGACGGGTCCCCTCTGCATCACCCATTATGGCTATCGGTGTCCCAACCTGGCATGTGCTGCCCCCCAGCGATCCTATCGCAGTGCCGCAGCGGATGCGCTGGCCTTACCGGGCTTTACCTTTGGCCTCGATATCATCGTGCAGATTGGACACCTCCGCTTGGCCGAGGAACAATCGGTGGAACGCATCCATCAGACGGTGGGCCAAGAACTGCGGGCCTTTCAGCAAACCATCTCGCGCCGCGAAATCCTGTACCTGTTCGATGCCTATTGCACGCTGTTGCGCACGGCCTATGAACCATTGCATGACCCGGTGTGGCGCGAGCAGGTCACGGCCAACGGTGGCATTATCCTTTCCATTGATGGTATTCAGCCGGACAAAGGCAATGAAACGGTCTATCTTGTGCGGGACCTGGTGACCGGGCGTTTGCTGGCGGCTGAAAATGTCTTGACCAGCAGTACGGAGACCTTGACCCGCTTGTTGCAACCCATTGCAGATGCCGAGATTCCGCTGCTGGGCGTGATCAGTGATGCGCAAAAGACGATCAAGCAAGCCATCGCCACCTTGTGGCCGAACGTTCCCCATCAGACATGCCAATTGGGAGCACGCAAGATTTGTCAAAGGGCAGACATAAGAATGCAAAATCCTTCACA
>CAYFVX010000100.1:0-7126 GCA_964346425.1 uncultured Chloroflexaceae bacterium
TGACGCGGCCTGGTTCGGGATGAGCAAACTGTCTCCGCACCAGATACCCTGGAATATACGCAGCACAGGCAGTCAACTCGCGATGCAACTCGGATGCCAGTTCATAGCGCACACCATCAGGTAACACACCGCTCTCGTGCAGAGTAGCGATTTGCTCAGATGGAACATGTTTTTCCAGATAGGCAACCATTAAACCACCATCACCATATCATCACGATGAACCACTTCGGGGCTATAGGTATACCCCAGCATGTCGGCTATCCTGGATGAATGTAATCCTTTTATCATCTGCAGATCATCGGCACAATACTGCGTAATCCCCCGCGCTATCTCACGCCCACTCAAATCATAAATACGAACAGTTTGTCCACGGTCAAACATCCCCTCGACCGCCGTAATACCCGCCGGCAACAAACTACGCCCCTGATGCAAAAGTGCCCTGGTAGCCCCCTCATCCACAACCACGCGACTATGCCGCACCGTTTCTGCCAGCAACCATCGCTTGCGTGACTCCAGATGACTCACACTCGTCGCAAAACGAGTTCCCAGCGGCTCACCATCCACCACTCGCCGAAGAACATCCGGAATGTTGCCATCCGTAACAACCACCGCCGTCCCCGAACGGGTTGCCAGTTCTGCCGCCTGGATCTTCGTCAGCATTCCCCCCGTTCCCCGCTGGCTGCCACTGCCACCCGCAATAGTCCAGATATCCTCATCAATCTCTTCAACCGTCGTAATCAACAGAGCTCCCGCATCCTGCCGCGGATCGCTATTATAAAGCCCGGCAATGTCTGTCAGAATAACCAGCAAATCCGCATCTACCAGATTCGCAACCAGTGCCGATAGCGTATCATTATCGCCCACCCGCACCTCACTCGTCGCCACCGCATCATTCTCGTTAATAATAGGCACAATACCACTTTCGAGCGTATGCAATAGCGTATTGCGTGCATTCAAATACCGACGGCGATCCCGTAAATCATCCCGCGTGAGCAACGCCTGCGCCACATGCAGCCCGTAGATATCGAAAAACTGCTCATAGAAATGCATCAAACGGCTCTGCCCAACTGCTGCCAGTACTTGTTTAAACGAGACTGCAGCCTCCTTTTTGAACTGTTGACGGGGCGGAAATCCCAATCTCTCCCAACCTGCGGCTATTGCTCCCGATGAAACCAGAATGGTTTGTATCCCCTCGCGATGCAAAAGCGCAACCTGGCGCACCATATCTACCATAAAAGGCCGATTGAGACGGTCGGATCCGGCCGTCAGCACATTGGTCCCCACCTTGACCACAATCCGGTCAGGACGGACAAACCTGTTCATCATCTTCACTGCAACCCTTACTGCTTGATTTTATATTCACCATTGCTGGAAACCACATATTTGTCTTGCTTAAAAGGTATTGTAGCAAACCCCTGCCCCACCCGCAAAACCTGCTTCCCCATTCCACGCTTCAAAGGGGGACGGTAGACGATGGACCGGAGACACTGGACAAGCATCGAACACCTGCCGCAGGTGTTTGTCCCGTTGTAAATGGACAGGTAGCACCACGAAACATCGTGGACGGGAATGGGGTTGCGAGGGGACTTGTGTCCCCTCGCGCTCCCCTGGGGCAACTGCGTTGAGGATACTCCACGATATTCTGTGGTGCTACCAATGGACAGAACTGGCGCAAAATATACCCCTTTGAGCCATGCTATTATGGGTGGTCAGGAGATATGTTTGCGTAGAAGGGATGGCTGGATGCCCAAACAAGCCGATATTGGGAGCAAAAAACTGGCAAATGTCACCCTCAGCGGCTGGGTCAACTGGTTGTTGCAGCGGGACGATGTTGGAAGTTGCACGAAAAATCGCAAAGACTTAAAGGGACGGGGGAATAGGTAAAGAAGAGGTTGAGGTTTCCCTATGGTATCAACGCTTGATTTTCTGTTTCTGCAAGCATGTCAATCATTGATCCAGTATCAACAGCCTTTACTTGCTCTGCTCGCCAATCACCTGGATGTGCCTCCAGAAGATCTCTTCTATGCCTGGATGGAGCGTCGTTGCCAGCAAACAGGTATGCTGCCTGATACACCGTGGCACTACTATTTTCACGGCCATGAATGTGACTTTGAGCATAGGAATGATAACCGCTATGTTCGGGTCGAGTTTGGTCCTCGCGGCAGGCTCGATACCTGTTCGGGCTACGGTGTACTTCAATTTGTGATGACCAGTACTCCACCCTGGCAAACCTTTCCAACGCTACGTGATTATCTGGCAGAGCATGCACCACCTTATGACCAATTTTCCGGGTCACATGAAAAAATGTGTGTTCTCTGGCAACATATTGTGGATGAGGGACTGCTTGAGGCGTCCGCACCTGACCTTGTGGATTTTGTGCAGCAGCATACCGAGGGAGAACCGAGTGGTGCGCATTGTGTGCGACTGCCTGACGATACAGATTGGCATACATTTTTTGATTGCGGTGTGTGTGATCGCAAAGTTATCTCAGCGAAAGGGTGGCAGGTGCTGCAAACTGCTGAGACAGGTGGCAGCGATACAGCAAAGTGTTGTTTGTAGCGGGTCGTGCTGTATCAAGCTCCTACTTGCAAAGCATAAATAATCCTTGCAAAGAGACCCACAAGTGCTTCATACCAGTATTCATTCGTGCTGTTCGTGGTTCCTGCCCAATTGCTTCTGGTATCACAATATCTGCGCCAGGAACTGCCTGGTGCGCTCCTCTTTCGGACTGGTGAAAATCTCAGTAGGCGTGCCGCGCTCGATAATCTGCCCCAGGTCGAAGAAAAGCATGCGGTCTGCCACCTCCCGCGCAAAGCCCATCTCGTGCGTGACGACCAGCATGGTCATGCCGCTATCCGCCAGCTCAATCATCACATCCAGCACCTCTTTGATCATTTCGGGGTCGAGGGCCGAGGTAGGCTCGTCGAAGAGCATAATGCGTGGTTGCATCGCCAGGGCGCGGGCAATCGCCACCCGCTGCTGCTGCCCGCCGGAGAGTTGACCGGGGTACTTGTGCGCCTGATGCTCAATACCGACGCGTTTGAGCAACTCCATCGCCACATCTTCCGCTTTGGACTTCGGCCATTTGCGCACCCAGATGGGCGAGAGGGTAATGTTGCGCAGCACGGTCAGGTGCGGGAAGAGGTTGAACTGTTGAAAGACCATTCCTACCTCGCTACGAATCGCCTCGATATTGCGGATATCGTTGGTTAGCTCGATGCCATCCACAATAATATCGCCGCGCTGGTGCTCTTCCAGCCGATTGATACAGCGGATGAAGGTGGACTTGCCCGAACCAGAGGGGCCAAAAATCACGACCACCTCGGTGCGCTTGATGTTGACATTCACATCTTGCAGCACGTGAAAGTCGCCAAACCACTTATGCACGCCGCGACAAACAATAATATCGTCTTCTTTGCTCAAATCTTTGACTGGTCTTGCCATTGTGTCTTTTTCCTCAACGTTATAATAAAGAACGATACCTTCGTGTTATTCGTGGTTCCCCTGCCCGTCCCTTCCGCTACCTGTGCCCCACGCCTAGCACGTCTTCCAGGCGGCGGCTGACATACGTGAGTGAATAGGCGAAAATCCAGTAGACCGCGCCGACAAACAGGTACACCTCCGTCTGAAAACCCATAAACTCCGACTGCCCCAGCACACTGCGCCCCACACCGAGCAGGTCGAGCAGGCTGGCGATAAACACCAGCGACGTGTCTTTGAACAGGCTGACAAACTGGCTCACGTTGGCCGGAATGACAATGCGCAATGCTTGCGGCAGCACAATAAAGCCCATCGTCAGCACCGGGTTGAGGCCCAGGGCGCGGGCCGCCTCGGATTGTCCCTGGGGGATTGCCTGCAAGCCACCGCGTACATTTTCCGCGATATACGCTGCGGTAAACAGCGTGAAGCCCACAATCGCACGAATAACTTTGTCTATGTTCTCGCCGCCGGGGATAAACAGCGGCAGCATAATCTGAAACATGAAGAGCACCGTCACCAGCGGCACGCCACGGATAACCTCGATAAAGATGGTGCAGAACAGGCTCACCACCGGCAGGCTGCTGCGCCGCCCGATAGCCAGCAAGACGCCCAGTGGAAAGGAGAGCACGATGCTTGCGATAGCGAGCACCATTGTCAGCAGCAGGCCGCCCCACTGTGTGGTTTTAATCACCGGTAGCGACAGCCCGATACCGCGCAGTAACCAGACGACGACAAACATCAGAATGATCCAGCCGAAGGCGACCCAGCGGGCAATCGTCGGGTGCTTGTCTGCTACCAGCCTGCGCCCGATAACCATGCCGAGGAAAATGAGCACACCACAGGCCGCCAGCCAGACGCGGTTGGTTGGATCGAACGGCAGCAGAGCCAGGAAGAGCAGCACACTGCCATAGCTGATGGCGACGCCACCCACCACCCGCGGCCAGAGGCCCCAGCTCAAGCCCATCAAGCCAGCCGTCAGCACGACACACGTCCAGACGCGCCAGATTTCTTCGGGTGGGAAGGTACCCACCATGAAAAGGCGCAGGTTGGCAACAACGACTTCCCACTCGGCCTGCGTAAATATCCATGTCAGCAGCGGGCGCAGAATGCTATACAGCAGCCAGAGCGTGACGATAGTGAGCAACGAGTTCCACCAGCCGCTGAAGAGGTTGTGCTTCAGCCAGCCCAATGGGTCAAATCGTTCACGCGGACGTTCAATTTTTGGTGGCGTTGGTGTTGTCGTCATAGTTCTTACTTACCGTTCAACCAGGCGGACACTACGGTTGTAAATATTCATAAACAGGGAGGTGAGCAGGCTGATGCTGAGATAGCTGAGCATTACAATACCGATGATGGGTACCGCCTGCCCGGTCTGATTGGCTATCGTGCGGGCCACGTTGAACAGATCGGGAAAGCCAATCGCAATCGCGAGACTGGAGTTTTTCGCCAGATTGAGATACTGGTTGGTCGTGGGTGGGATGATGATGCGCAGGGCCTGCGGCAGAATAACCAGCCGCATGCTCTGCCCCCCCCGCAAGCCAAGCGCACGCGCGGCTTCTTTCTGCCCTTTTGAAATACCCTGGATGCCGGCGCGTACATTTTCCGAAATAAATGCGCCGGTGTAGATAACCAGCGCAAGCAACAGCGCGAGATATTCGGGAATGAGCCGCAGGCCACCCTGGAAATTGAGGCCACGCAACTCTGGCTCTGCAAAACCGAGCGGCACCGGCGACAGCACCAGCCAGCCGACCACGCCGCTTGCCAGCACGATGCCTGTGCCGATGAGAAAGCGGGGGCTTTGCTGCCCGGTGCGGTCCTGGCGACGCTTCAGCCAGATGCCGAGCGCGATAGCGAGCACCAGACCAGCCAGCAGGATACCGAGCCAGATGTTGGTCGTGGGGGTGCTGGTGGGGCCGATGGTATATAGCCCACGCTGGCTGATATAGAGCGGGATGGGCATGTCTTTGCCCTGTTCATACGCCTTGCGCACATTGGGCAATTGCAGGAAGACGGCCTGATACCAGAAGATAAGCTGCACCAGCAGCGGAACGTTGCGGAAGATAGCCACATAGGTTTGCGCCAGTTTTGCCACCAGCCAGTTGCTCGACAACTGCGCAATGCCCATAACAATACCCACCAGCGTTGCCAGCACAATCCCGACAACCGTCACCAGGATGGTATTGATGACGCCTACCGCAAAAGCTGCCCAGTAGCTATCGGCCGGCTCATAGTCAAAGGAGGTCATAGAGATTTCAAAGCCAGCGGTACGCTGCATGAAACCATAGCTGCCAGACATGCCGATGCGTTCCATACCGCTGGTGACGTTGGCGTACAGCACGCCAGCCGCCAGCGCAACCGCAATGACAAAGGCTATCTGCCCAAGAATAGCCAGCACGCGCACGTCGCGCCAGAAGGGGGTATGGTGATGAGACGGCGGTGGGTGTGTTGGTTGCGTCATAGTAATCATTGTCTGTGTGGTGTTGTTTGGGTGGCTACGCCGTCCAAACAACACCACACAGACATTTGCGCAATGCGCAAGATATTAGCGGAACGGTGGCGAATAGAGCAAACCACCCTCCGTCCACAGCGAGTTTTGTCCACGCGCCAGATCGAATGGGGTGTCTGGGCCAAGATTGCGCTCGTAGATTTCGCCATAGTTGCCCACGTTGCTGACAACGTTGACAGCAAAATCATTCGACAATCCGATCAGGCTCCCAAGCTCTCCCTCTTCGCCCATAAAGCGGCGGATACGTGGATCTTCCGAGTCCATGAAATCTTCGATGTTCTCGGAGGTAATGCCAAACTCTTCTGCCTGGATGGTGGCGAAGACGGTCCAGTTAATCACATCACGCCACTGGCTATCGCCCTGGATGACGGCGGGGCCAAGCGGCTCTTTGGAGAGCGTCACGTCGAGAATGACGTGCTCTTCGGGAGCCTGCATGGTGGTGCGGCGTGCCAGCAGTTGCGATTTGTCGCTGGTCACGGCATCGCAGCGGCCTTCATCGTAGGCATTGTAGGTGGGGTCAATTTCTTCAAACACCAGCGACTCAAATTCGATCTCGCGAGCGCGGAACTGGTCGGTCAGGTTCAACTCGGTGGTTGTGCCGCTCTGGACACAGATGGTACCACCTTCCAGGTCTTCAAGGGCTGCGGCTCCCAGCTCTTCACGAACCATAATACCCTGCCCATCGTAAAAAATGGTCGGGCCAAAGTCGAGACCAACTTCGGAGTCGCGGCTGAGCGTCCAGGTGGTATTGCGGAAGAGCACATCAATTTCGCCGGTTTGCAGGGCGGTGAAACGCTCCTGCGCACTCAACTGGCGATATTCCACTGCCTCAGCGTCGCCAAAGATGGAAGCCGCCACCGCCTGGCAAAACTCGACATCCAGCCCGCTGTAGGAACCATCAGGTTCCAGGTTGCTGAAGCCAGGCAACCCGCCGTTGATGCCACAGATGAGGTTGCCACGGTCCATGACCGTTTGCAGCATCTCGCCAGCGGCAGCCGCAGGCATTTCTGCGGGTTCTTCTGCGGGAGCTTCTTCTGCAGGTTCTTCTGCGGGAGCTTCTTCAGCAGGTTCTTCTGCGGGAGCTTCTTCTGCAGGTTCTTCTGCGGGAGCTTCTTCAGGTTCTTCTGCGGGAGCTTCTTC
>CAYFVX010000100.1:7226-9245 GCA_964346425.1 uncultured Chloroflexaceae bacterium
GGGAGCTTCTTCTGCAGGTTCTTCTGCGGGAGCTTCTTCTGCAGGTTCTTCTGCGCCCTCGCCCTCGCCCTCGCCCTCACCTTCGCCTTCCGGCTCGGCAGTGGGTTCTTCTTCTTGTGCTACAGCGGTAGCAGCTTCTGCTTCTGTGGGGGTTGCGGCTTGCTGCACGGTCTGTTGCTGGGTGCAACCAAACACCGCCAGCACCATAATCAAAACTGCGGACAGCCACACCATAACAAGCTTACGTCGCTTCATACCATTTCCTCCTTGAAACTTACCGATGAGATTGTTACGAGACGCCTCGCAATACTACTCTGCACGAGGCGGCATCATTGTATAGCGCAAACGACGGCTTGTCAACGTTTCAAAGCATAGGCTATCCCTTGCTGCAAGGTGCTGAGCGGTTTGATGTTGCTCAGGTCGGCCCCCAGATGAACAAGAGTCTGAGCCATGGCCGGACCAATACCGGTGACGATAACCTGCGCCCCCAGCAAGCCTGCGGCCTGGGTCGCGCCCACCAGCGTGGCCGCCACCTGCGTATCCGCTACTTGCACACCGGTTACGTCCAGGATAACGACCTCGGCACGATGAGCTGCTACCCCATCCAGCAGCGTGTCCATAATCTGTTGGGCGCGATTGCTGTCTATGCTGCCTACCAGCGGCATCACGACCACCTGTTCACCAATGGGTAGCAGGGGTGAGGAAAGCTCGCGGATGGCATGCTGCTGCATCTGGATAATCTCTTCTTGCAAGGCAGCTCGCGCTTCTTCCGCTTGCTGAATGTTGGTGCGATCGCTGACCGTCACGCCGACAAAACTGGGGTTGCCTTCCTTATCGTGCATGAGAAAAATTGAGACCCAGGACGGAAAAGTCGTGCCATCTTGCCGTTGTCCCAATACCACGCCCTGCCAGGCTCCCAGAGTGCGTAACGCTTCATCAATGGTGGGCAGCAGGGCATGGTCTGCTGGCGCGATAAAGTCGGTATTTTTCATACCGATGGCATCCGTACAGGCATGCATGGTGCCAAAGGCACGGTTGTGGTAGATAAATGTTCCATCCAGTGAAGCGACCACGACGCCATCCGGGGCATTTTCCATAAGCGTCTGGAAGATGCGCAAATCGTCCTCGGCACGTTTGCGTTCGGTAATATCCTGCACCAGACAGATGAATGCTTCGACGGTATCATCCGGGCGGCGCATGCAGTGTGTGACGACATTGGTATAGATAACGCGATGATCGCGATGCAGAAACCGTTTGTCCTGCGTAAAGCTGTCAATCTCACCGGCTTCCATACGTGCCAGGGTTGCTTCCGAGAGGAGTAAATCTTGCGGATGGCTGATATCAGCCAGCGTTCTGTCTTGTAGTTCTTCTGCATCATAGCCAAGCATACGGCCCATCGCCAGATTGACTTCCATCCACACCCGCTGTGGCGAAAGAGTTGCCATGCCAATGGGGAGCAGGTCAAAGTAGTGCCCCCGGCTTATTTGCGCATGGTCGTCTGTCTGCTCCGAGCGGTTCTGCAGGTAGCGTAACTCTTTCTTGTGCAAGTGCAATTCATCCTGCAGGTGTTGAATCTGCTGTTGGGCCTGTTCGTAGGCATGACGCAGTTGGATATTTTGCTGTTCCGTCTGCTCCAGCGCAGCAAAGAGGTGTTGAATTTCAGGTGTCTCGATTTCTGGTGTTCTCTGTGTATTGCTCATGTTGCTATCCTATGACAACTCAGGCAATGATTTGATTTGCGTAGGAATGGTCGTATGATTGTCTCCATTCGGCTTTACTTTACCACAAGCATGCCGGCTGATCAATGCTCAACAGATTTCATCTGCGGTGAGCATCGCTGGCTCAACGGGGTTTCATCCCTCAGCGGGGGCTCACATGGGTAAACTTTTTTGTCAACCGCTTTGCAAAGCGGTATCGGGATATCGCAGCAGCGGCTTGGAGCCGCTGTCGCCACGATTCATGTGACGTTTCTCTCCGACAAAAAATCTGGCTTGCAGACGCGGAAGAAACGTCACATGG
>CAYFVX010000101.1:0-9154 GCA_964346425.1 uncultured Chloroflexaceae bacterium
TGGAGGGGGTTCCAGCGGCTACAAGCTGCTGCTACGGTATCTCGCGGCCGCTTGCAAAGCGGTTGACAAAAAAGTCTACACCTGTGAGCCTGTGGAGGTGGGGTTGTGTAGCAGAGCTGCACAACCCTCACCTCCCCCAGACCGATCAGATTTTTTCTTTGCGCGTTTCCCACTTTCCACGAAAGCTGATCCAATAGGAGAGCGCAATCATCCGAATATCGAGCCAGAAAGAAATATTGTGAATATAAAACATATCGTAGCGGAATTTTCTTTGCGGTGGGGAATCCTTTGGAATATAAATGGTCGCCACACTGGTCAGTCCAGGACGGACAGCCAGTCGTTCCCAGAAACCCGGAGTGTTTTCATACGTTACATAATGACCTGTCCCACCGTTTACCTTTTCTCCAACCACCAGGGCTCTCGGCCCCACAAAACTCATTTCACCCTTCCAGATGTTGATTAACTGCGGAAGTTCATCCAGCCCCATCGCTCGCAATTTTCGACCGACGCGAGTGATACGGCTATCGTTTTCACTGGCCTGGCGGTAGCGGTCTGCATTCGGTATCATTGAGCGAAACTTGTAGACCCAGAACCTTGTTCCACCGCGCCCCCAGCGTTCCTGGCGAAAGAAGACTGGCCCACCATCTTCCAGCTTGATAGCCAGGGCAATGATGATACCAACTGGGAGAGCCATGAGGAGCATAAAGCTTGACAGCACCAGATCGAGCGGGCGTTTGAGGAGAGGCTCTTTGATGGTTGGGACAATTAACTGGTTTGCTTTTGGTGCTTGTGCAAGAGAGTTCTCATGGCGTACCAGTGTGTATTCTAATGCGATCATTGCCACCAGTGCAATGAGCAGGGTCATCGAACTGATAAGGTGGCTTTTCCAGACGGTCAACTGGCTCACCAGTAATGCCAGCATGCCGAACAGTGTACTGAGACCATATAGAGCAATCACAGCACTCATCCGATCCATGCCAATCTGAAGCAGCCGATGCGAGACATGATCTTTTCCGGGTACTGAAAAAGGGAATTGTTTTCGGCGAAGATGCGAAGCTGTGACGAGCACGACGTCAAAGAACACGAAGCCAAGAATGAGCAGGGGGATAATCCAGCGTGTTTGCGCTGGTGTTTCCAGAAAACGTATTTTGAGAGCCAGCACGGCAATAATAAAACCGAGAAACATGGTTCCTCCTCGTCCCATTGCAATCCTGACCGGGTTAAAGTTCCAGTAGAGAAATCCCAGGGAAGCTCCAAATGTGGCGGCTGCCAGTGTACCGACAAGGACCTGATTTCCGATGATGGCAAAAAGCAGGAAGAAAGCTGATGCGATGGCAGATATGCCGGCACACAGCCCATCCATATGGTCTATGATGGTAAAAGCGGTCGTTACGCCTATGATCCAGGCAAAGGTCAAGACATAGTCGGCAAGCAATGCCTGTGGATAGGTGAGATGGTCGGAAAAAAGTGCTTGAAAAACATTGGTGTGAATACCAGAGAGGATTAAGATGAATGCAGCAATTGGAATGGCAATAGTGAGATTGTTATAGAACGAAAACACGCCTCGGTCATTGATGATACCGGCAAAAACCATTAACGTCGCACCCGTAAGAATACTGAAAATTTGTTCCCAGGCATAGCCTGGCACCCAGAAAACCGTCACCAGCACGATTGCCAGAATTGCCCCCGCATAAATAGCGATGCCTCCCAGCAGGGGTGTTGGCAAAAGCGGCATCCTGCGTGAACCGGGGTGGTCAATAATTCCAGAACGGAAAGCAAGTTGGCGTGCTGCGGGAGTGAGAGTTATTGAGGCCAGAAGTGCTGTTGTAAAAGCAAATATGCTTGGTGTCATACAAATTTTTCCTTTGCTCTCTCTCTGCAATACAAAAAAGTAAGGTCTTCTTCACGTATAGTAACGACTGCTTGCGGAGAATGTTACAATGTCCGCGACGCTTTCATGTTTCTCTTGCTGAAAAATGACGCACTGTTTGCGTGAGCACGAGACGGGGTATTATACCATACAAAAAAACGTGACAGCGTATCAGGTTTTTAGCGCATTCCTGCTACTTCGTGCAGCAGTTGGCGATACTTTTGGGTCAACATATGCCGCTCATAATGGGCTTCGACATATTGCCGACCATTTTTTCCATAATAGTCCAGCAGGGCCGGCTGCTGCGCAAGTATCTGGATAGCACGTGCTAGTGCTGCGGCGTCTTCTGGTGGCACACACATGCCGCAGGCCGCTTGCTCAACCAGGTGGACAATCTCTGAATCTTCTGGCACAGACGCCAACACAGGACGTCCGCTTGCCATAATAGAGTACACTTTGCTTGGCACATTCAATGCTCCCAGGTGACGGTTTAACGTAACCAGTGAAACATCCGCTGCGCCAAGCATCTCCGATAGCATTTCTTCGGGCTGGGTGGTCACAAACTTGACATTGGTCAATCCTTGTTGTTGGGTATAGGCGACCAGATTGGCTTTTGCATTGCCTTCGCCCACTATCAGGAAAAGAATGCGTGGATCGTGTTCAATGAGCTGTGCGGCGTCCAGGATGGTTTCCAGCACGGCGATATAGCCCAGGTTCCCCGCGAACAGCACGACAAAATGGTCTTGAATCTGATGATGAGCGCGAAAACCGTTTAGTTTCTCTGTGGGGATAACCAGTTCCAGGTTTGCCCAGTTGGGAATGACTGTCACTTTCGCTGGCTGAACATGCTTCTGCAGAAGATTTTGTTTCATCCCTTCCGAGAGAACCGTGATGCGGCTGGATACGCGATAGATAAAGCGTTCTAGCAATGCAAATGTCCGTATCAGCAGTCTGTTGCGTACCTGCCCGATAATGACCAGACAGTCGGGCCATACATCCTGAACATTGAAAACCAGCGGAATGTTGCGCAGAAAGCTTACCAGCCAGCCAGAAAACCCGACGGTGATAGGTGGATTGATACAGAGCACAATGTCCTGGTGGCCTGAGAGCATACTGGTTATAATGGACATAACGGTATAGCTCAGAAAATTAAGCCCCCGATGGAACCCGCTCGGATTGGGGGGCACATAAACCAGGGTACGCCAGACCTGTACCCCGTGAAACGTGCTACGGTGCCAGAGTTTCCCGTGGTACTCCGGTGGTAATGCTGTGCGCCCATAATGTGGCATGCTGGTCACAACCGTGACCTGATCACCGGCGGATGTCAGGTCGGTTGCCAACTGGGTGACCAGTGGCGCGGTGCCGGTCTGGTCTGGATGAAAGCGCATATGGAGTATCAAGATATTCATTGCTCTGGTTCTGCCACCAATTTTTTCTCTGCTACAAGGGTCAATCCCCAGATTCCCCAGACCATCACTGAAGGGCGCACCATACCCCATGCCACTGCATCTAGCAAACCGTGTGCCAGAAGTGCTACCTGGCTGCCTATCAGGCCAGCACCGATGCCTTGAACCCAGCTTTGATGCTCCTGTTTGCCGGTGCGATAGACGCGCCAGGCTGCCTGAATGACCATTATGACGATGGTGAGCCAGGCGAGCAGGCCGGGTATTCCCAGGTCAACGGCAATCTGCAGCAAGAGATTGTGTGCATGTGCGCCGCGGCCAGTCTGTTGAAACCCCAGCCCGACATAGACTAGATCAAAAGGATGCGTGTCTGCAACGACCTGCTCATACGTCCCCATGCCCACGCCGGTTATCGGGTGAAGCTGAATAAGCTCCCATGCCCGTGACCATAGCTCGAACCGTTCATTTGTGCTGCGTACCAGTTGCCCGTTGTGGGTATAGTGTTGGATGGCTTTGCTCTCCCAGTTTGTTTGCACCACAAACGTTGCAATGAGCAGCAATCCCAACAATCCGATCCAGCCATATCGCCAGCGCAGCAGCACCATTGCTACGAGCATAATTACCAGGGCAATCATTCCTCCGCGAGATTGGGCCAGGAAAAACACTCCGGATATGGTGCATAGGGAAACGATTGCAAGCAGACGGGTTGTCCATCTGGTTGTGTGCCAGGAGAAAAGCAAGAAACCCAGTGGGAAAGGGAGCAAAAGCAACAACAGACCGGCCATGACGTTGGGGTTGATAGGGTCTGAAACGAGCAAGGGGATATGGCTATAAAACGATCTGGGGATCATACCCCGTTTGGCGGTGCTCCATTCGACGGTCACGATAGCTGCACCTGCCAGCAGTATGCCGAGCAGCAGGCTTCCGTAGAGCAGCACCCGGAGTCGCTCGCGTGAGGTTGTCCAGTTGATGATGGCATAGAAGAGGGCAATGCCACTGATAACCCGGTAGACCTGGGGGCGGGTAACCTCTGGTATGTTTGTCACCAGTAGTGTGATAGGGAGCATACATAACAGGACAAGAATGGCTCCATCTGCCGTGGTGCGTATGCTGAACTGTCCGCTTGCCAGCCAGCGCAGTATCCAGAAACTTGCGGCGATGACGATAGCAGGCAGCAAAAAACGCTCCGAGGCAACGCTCGCAGCTATTGCAAGACCCACAATCCATATTTCAAACGACAACAGCATTGTTGTCAATGGTTGGGTCTGGATCTCTGTCCAGGTACTTTTATGCAATGGTTATTTCCTTATTAGAAAATGGCATAGCGATGATGAGGGGCAGGCTATACCTGTGGTGAGGACGTTACGGCGAGGAAAAAAGTTCCAGTGATTTTTTCTCTCATTTTAATTATCTTTATCATCTGGCGCATTGTACGACAAAGGCGAATGTTTCCCGCGCACATCGCTGCCAGGAATATGTCTGGGCGCGTTTATAGGCTGCCCAGGCACATTGTTCGCGCCAGAGCTGGTTTTCCATAAATGTTGCCAGCACGCTTGCCATATTTGCCGGTTTCTCCGGGTTGAAGTAGACGCCGGCATTTTCCAAAATCGAAGGCATCACACTGCGATTGGCGCACCCGATGGGGAGACCGGCGGCCATAGCTTCCAGCAACGATTGACCGAACGCTTCACAACTGGAAGCAAACACAAATCCATCGGTTTCCTGATAAAATCGTGGCAGTTGCTGGTGCGGGATTGGCCCATGATAGCGGAGTTCGTTGCCGCTGGTGCTATATTTTTCAAATGCGTCTTGCAGGCGATTCAAGGCCGGACGAAAGATGGCACCACCACACAGGTCAAGCGCAACGGGCAGACCAGCCTGTCGCAGGCGGGCTATTGCCTCGACAACATGCCACTGGTGTTTATACAGGTCTATGGTTGAGGTATACAGCCAGCGGAATGGACGTTGCCAGGAATAGGTGTTCAAGGGATCGGCACGCCGCGGCATACAGCGAAATGTCTCATCCACCCCATGCGGTACAATCGCGGTGCGTGCGGTCAGCTTGCCGGTGCGCCGCTCTACCTGGGTTCGTGCGCCTTCGGTCAGAAAAATGACCCCACTGGCATGCCGAAAGGTGATCTGTTGATAATGTTCCAGGCCGGTGAATTTTGGATAGCGAAGCGAAAAAAGATAGCGGCGCCGTTCGGATGGGACAAATGGGAGCAGGTTTTGTGAGATGGTGACAAACGGCTTGAAAGTACCAATGTAGGTACCGGAGGGGATCAACAGCACATCACAACGTTGTTCGGCCAGCGAAGAGAGGCGTGATGCCCGCCAGAGCAAGCGTTGTGGCAGCAGGGGGCTATCCAGTCCCGGTTCATGCTCTCGCTGGAGCCAGGGGCGTGGCTCGAAGCGTTTGAGCAATCGCTCGCTACCCCACACGATGATGCGGGTGATGCCATGTTCCCCAGGGTCTAGCCAGCGCAGGATTTCGACAAGATGGCGGATGGTGCCATCCGAGCCTATGTTGGAAGCGTCAATTCCGATGATCATTTCATCGCTCTCGTAATACAAGTTTTCGCAGTTTCAGGGCACGTTCTCTGCCCAGGTAGCTCAAGGCGAGCCATTTCCAGGTATCGAGCCGCAATGGATAGATGCGCAACGATTGCAGCAGATGCTGTCGTCCAGAGCCAGGCAATCCCTGCAATAACTCGGCACGTCCTAGCTCCATCAGTGATTTTGCCGGGAGTTTCAATCGCAGAGGGTGCAGCAAGGATTCCATAGCCGGGTTGCGTTTGCGTGCTCTTTGCCGGGCTTCTATCCATTGCTGGATGGTGGAGACCGGGTTATGGGTCAACCCTCCGGTATGCACCCGATGACGCATCAACGGACGCTTTACAAAACCGTACTCCGTATGGGGAGCAAGCCGCAACCATAGTTCATAATCTTCAGCGACATTGAGCGTTTCGTCAAATCCGCCGAATTGTTCAAGCAGCCAGCGGTGTAGCATTACCGAAGAGGTACCGATGAAAAACCGCAGACAAAGGTCGGGCAATACCATGCCGGGATTGGGCAAGCCCCGCAGGTCTGGGACCAGGCGACCGTTCGCTTCTTCCTGGCCGGGCCATTCATAGTATTGACTATACACCAGACCGGCGGTGGGATGGGTTTGCAGGTATGCAACTTGCAAATCCAATTTTCTTGGGAGCCAGGTATCGTCTGCATCGAGAAAGGCAATGTATGTGCCGCGTGCTTGCGCCAGGCCGGTATTGCGCACTGCGCCCGGCATGCCGCAGTGCTGGCGGTGGATGATGCGGATGCGTGAGTCGGAAAGTTTGGCAATTAATGTGCGGGTGTCATCGGTAGATTCGTCGTCAATGATGATCCATTCCCAATGTGGGTAGGTCTGGGCAAAGACTGATTGGATGGTTGCAGGCAGATAGGCAGCAGCGTTATAGGTTGGAGTGATGATGGTGACGAGCGGATGGTGTGGCATGGTCAGGTAGTTCTTTCAATGTGCATGCAATCTTTCCGTCATGGAAACGAGCAGTGGTGCTATTATACTATGAGGGAGAAGCATCTCGGCGGGGGGGGGGCCATAGGCGTCAACGTAACGGGTATTCCACCGCGCTTTCACCCTCTCCCCAACCCCTCTCCCATCCAGGGGGGGCTTCCGTCACCCCATGCGCATGAAGCCAAGCGGTTTGCCGCTTTGCAAAGCGGGGGATTGGGGGTTGCAAAGCCACGAAAACATGCTTTTTGTGCTCTTTTTTTGCGGCTACGCCGCAAAAAAAGAGCACAAAAGGGGGCCTGGGGCTGCGCCCCAGTGGGAAATATGCTCAATGGATGTTACCAGTGGGTGTGTGAGGGAACCAGGTTCCCTCACACACCCCATTGGAGAGCTGTGGCACGCGGCTGCGTGCATGTTTCGCCTTGCGCAAGCAAAGCCCACCGCAGGTGACACCCATTGAGGGGAAATATGCGTGAGCTTCATGCGCATGTGTGAGGGAACCTGGTTCCCTCACACATGCGCAGGTGAAGCCCATTGAGGGGGTTGTGGGTTTTTCAGCGAAGCCGCAAAACCCACACACCTTACAAATAGAAGGATTGTGTTGTATGAACCTGAGAATTACCATTTTCCTGCTTCTGGCATTGTTGCTGACCTTGCTGCCAGTTGTTCCTTTGCGAGCGCAGGCGCGTTGCTTTCCAGACCATCCAGAAGTTGCCTTTTGCGTAGATGAACGCTTCAGTACCTTCTGGCAGCAACAGGGTGGTTTGCCCGTGTTTGGCTACCCATTGGGCAATGCGTATGAAGAGCAGACGGCGGATGGCACAATAGTGGTACAGCTTTTTGAGCGGGTCCGGCTGGAATGGCATCCTGATAATGCGCCACCGTTCAATATTCTGCTGAGCCACCTGGGGCGCGAACTGGGGCCAGCACCGGCTTCGCCACAGCAGCCGCGTGATGGTTGTCTCTTTTTTGCGCAGACCGGGCAGAATATTTGCGAACCCTTTTTGAGTACCTGGCGTCGCTATGGGCTGGAGCTTGGCACACCTGGTATCAGCGCGGGCGAGAGTGTTGCGCTGTTTGGGTTGCCGCTTACGCCTGCTCGCCCGGAAACGCTCGGTGATGGGCAGACCTATACCGTGCAGTGGTTTGAGCGGGCACGGTTTGAAGACCACGGGGCTGATGGGGTATTGCTGGGTTTGCTTGGGAGTGAACTGGCGGGTGTGGGTGGCGGCACCATTGGAACATGGTCGCCTGCTCCACGTGAGGAGGTTTCGACTGATTGGCAGAATCCCTATGGCCCGCAGCAACCGGGCGGGTTTATCGAGGTTGCCGGGTCACAGTTGACGCGACTGGGGCAACCTGTGCGGCTCAAAGGGGTCAATTACTATCCGCAGTGGCATCCCTGGGGGGAGATGTGGACCAAGTGGCACGCGCCGCAGATGGAAGAGGAACTGCGCCTGGCACGCGACCATCTCGGCATCAATGCGGTGCGTATTTTGTTGCCCTATGGTGCCTATGGTGATGGTAAGGTGACGAGTCAACTGGTGCAACGGTTGCGCGAGATGTGTCAGATAGCGGGTGATCTGGATATGCGCCTCATCGTGACCTTGTTCGATTTTTACAATACCTTTCCAGAGGCAGGCTCCAATACCGAGCGGGATAACATTGAATATCTGCAAACGTTGCTGGGCAATTTTACGGGCGATGATCGCATTTTTGCCTGGGACTTGCACAATGAGCCGGACCATTACAAGAAGTGGACGCAGGGAGATGAGGATAAGGTGCTCGACTGGCTTGGTCGCATGGCAGATGTCGTGCATGAAATCGCGCCCCACCATCTGGTGACGGTGGGGATGGCAAACTATCAGAACTTGTGGCGGCCCGGTCCGGATGGGCGGCGCGTGATAGATTATAGTGACGTAGTGAGTGTGCATATCTATAATGCTGCGGATACGGCACGGCAGTTGGATGAGATCCGCGCCCGCACGGGCAAGCCGCTGTTGTTGCAGGAGTTTGGTTGGCCGAGTGGTCCGCCATGTGCAAAGGAGGACTACACCGAATCGCATCAGGCGCAGGTGTATCAAGAGACATTGCAGGCTGCCGACGGGCGCGTGGCCGGGGTGTTTGCCTGGACGTTGCGTGATTACGATGCAAGCATTACGATGCGCTGGGATAGTCGTGAAGAGCACTATGGTCTTTATCGTGCGGATGGCACGCTCAAGCCAGCCGCCGTTTCGCTACGTGCGTTTGATGCGCCTCCGCTGCCCAGTCATACCAGGACCGATATGCCACTCACGACGGGGCGTTCCTTTGAGGTGAAGGGCGACAAGGCTCCGGTGCTGATTGAGGGGAGTGGGCACTATGTAAAAA